>JBNJGX010000272.1:0-3850 GCA_051748025.1 Bacteroidota bacterium | reverse complement strand
ATCAATCTGCTTTTCAATGATGTTGCGTGCTGCTTGTTTTTCCTGGAACAAAAACCCGCAAACCGGTATTTTATGTTTCATGGGAAATGAATAAATATCCAGTTGTTTGCTGGCAAAAATCTTTTCTTTTTCCCGGAAATTCAGTTTGTGAAAAACAATGGGAAAATCCGGCATAAAACCGCCCTGGTAAAAAACAAATTTAACCATGGTTTCAAGTTTTGGATGGGCATAAATGTGCAGGATTTGTTTACGTCCAAGCAGCCGCATGCTTGACAGCAGGCCAAACAACCCGAAAAAATGGTCCCCGTGTAAATGGGATATAAAAATATGCCGTATTTCTGAAAACCCCAATTGATTACGCCGCAACTGAATCTGACAGCCTTCCCCGCAATCAATAAGGAAAGATTGGTTGTGAAACCTCAGCAATTGTGAGCTTGGAAAAGCTGTTTTTGTCGGGATAGCCGAGCTCTTGCCAAGGATATATAATTTGAATTCGCTTTTCATTTTTTTGTTTTATCACCAGTCTTTTTCCGGTTTTGCCCTGATGGATTCTTTAACTGTATCTTTCTTGTCTTCCTGCAACTCTTCTTCTTTCTTCTCAAGGGCTTGTAACAAGCGTTCAGCATCTTCTTTACTCATTTCCTGTTTTTGTTGTTGCTGCTGCTTTTTTTGTTCCTTTTCTTTCTCTTCATCCCCTTGTTCAGGTTTTTGTTTCTCCTGTTCTTTATCCTGCTTATCTTGTTGTTGATCTTTGTCTTTGTCTTTGTCCTGATCTTTGTTTTTATCCTGTTGTTGTTCTTGTTGTTGTTGCAATTTTTGTTTTACACTGCGTGCAAGGGACATGTTGTACTTAGAATTATAATGATCCGGATCTGCCCGTAAGGCATTTTTGTATGCTTTGATGCTTTTGTCATATTCACCTGATTGCAGAAGTGCATTGCCAAGGTTATAGTATTGTTCTGCTGTGGACAATGCCCCGTGTTCAGATGGTTTCATATAAGCTTCGGCGGCTTTTTCGTAATTCTCATTTCTGAATTCAGAATGGCCCAGGTTTTCATGAAATTTCATTTCATCGGGGTTATTTTTGATGGCTTTTTGCAAATTAAGCACAGCTTCATCAAAATCTCCCTCCTCGTATGCCCTGAGAGCTTTGCGGTTATCAGAACGCTCCTTCTGGGCAATGGCTGCCAATGGGATCAATAAAATCAAAGCAATATGTACAAATCGTTTCATCATGATCTCAGAGATTTAAGCTTTTCTATAGTATGTTCTTTTTTTCTGCTGATAATCAATTCTATAAGCAGTAAAATGATAGCAAGCGCGAGTGGATACTGATACTGGTCATCGAATTCTGAATACACTTCCACTTCACGTTCGGCTTTGTCCAGGTCAGAAATGTCATCCAGAATAGCATCAAGACCGGAACCTGATTTTCCTGCCAGCACATATTTACCGTTTCCGGCTTTTGCTACACCTGACAGTATGTTTTCATTGAGTTTTGATATTACCACCTCCCCTGAGTTATCTTTGTGAAAACCACCGGATGCTTTTGGGATGGGACCGCCTTTTTTGGTTCCCATACCGACCGTATATACTCTCGCCCCTTCTGATACCGCCATTCTGGCAGTTTCCGGGGCATTTTCTTCATGGTCTTCTCCATCTGATATAAGCAGGATAACTTTAGCAGGTTCGGGGTCAGGAGAAAAAGCCTTTTCTGACATTTCAATAGCCTCAGCCAGGGAAGTGCCCTGTACGGGCACAATTTCGGTATCCACATTATCAAGATACATCCTGGCAGCAGCATAATCATTTGTCAAAGGTATCTGAATATAGGCATCACCTGCAAAAACTACCATCCCCAGCATATCACCATCAAGCTTATTGATAAAACGCTTAATGGAACGTTTGGCACTTTCTATACGGCTGGGTTTTACATCCCGTGCCTCCATTGACCGGGATACATCAAGGGCAATTACGATCTCGATCCCTTCTTTTTTCACTTCCCTTAATTTAGAGCCAAATTGTGGCCTTGCCAGCGCAAAAATCAACATAAGTAATCCCAGCGACAACAAACCAAACTTCCACCACGGACGTGATGTAGAGAAATTCACAAGCAAGCGCCGCATCAGTTTAATTTCACCATATTTTTTAACATTGTGCATAAGCCTTCTCCTGTTATACCAGAACAAGAGAAAAATTGCCGGCAAAGCAAACAACAAATACAGCATTTCTTTATTTTCAAAGCGAAACATAGACTTACAGGTTATGGCATTTGTTTAAACAATGTGTTTCTTAAAACAGCTTCTGCTATAATCAGCATTACAGCCGCAAAAATAAACCAGAAAAACAGTTCTTCAGTATCCGTATATTCTTTTTCCTGTATGATGGTTTTTTCCAGTTTATCAATTTCTTCATAAATTCTTTTCAGTTTTTGTTCATCTGTGGCACGAAAATAATGGCCGCCTGTCATATCAGCGATTTCATTTAGCACTTCTTCGTCAATTTTCACCTCCATGTTTTGATAACGGGTACCGAAGGCGGTTTTAACAGGGAAAGGGGCTGTCCCTTCGCTACCTACGCCAATGGTATAAACACGGATATCAAATTTTTTGGCAATTTCGGCGGCTGTCAGTGGTGATACGGCCCCGGAATTATTCACACCATCAGACAAAAGGATGATTACTTTGCTGGCGGCCTTGCTGTCTTTCAGCCTGTTGACAGAAGTAGCCAGACCGTTCCCGATTGCCGTTCCATCAGTGAGCATTTCTGTATTTACCTGGTTAAACAGGCGCATAAGTTCCTGATGTGTCGTTGTAAGCGGACATTGGGTAAAACTTTCACCAGCAAAAATAACAAGCCCGATACGATCCTGGGGCCTGTCTGCGATAAAATCAGTGGCCATATCTTTGGCAGCTTCGAGCCTGTTTGGGTCAAAATCTTCTGCCAGCATACTACCACTGATATCAAGTGCCATCACAATATCAATACCTTCGGAATCTGACTGATGCCAGGTATCTTGTTTCTGTGGCCTTGCCAAAGCAACGATCATCAGGGAAAGGGCTAATATCCTGAAAACAAAAAGCATATGCCTCAGCCTTATCCTGAGGGAAGGTTTATAATTATCAAAAGCCCCTATGCCGGAAGTTTTCAATTCGGGCTCCTGGCGGTGATACCTCATCACATACCATACAATAAAGGGGATAAGCCCTAGTAGCAACCATAAAAATTCCGGATTGGCAAAAGTATCAATTCCCAGGTTCATAATGGTTTAACGTTTTTGTTGTTGTTTGATTCTGTTTTTGTCATTGTCAATATTTTCTTTGTAACTACTCACCGCAAAGTCACGATAGCACGATAGCGAGATGATATATGATTAAATAGGATTCTCATAATTTCCATTGGTCTGGATTCTTGTACATAGTGATTAGCATGGCTATGATATGTTCGTATTTTTCATAAAGTGGTTTGTGTTCAGTCAAATCAATATAATTACACGCCAAAGCGTAATCAAGCCAAACTTGTGTTTCTGCCGCTTCGGCTTCTGCGTCATTAAGTTTTGCCACAAAGGATTTCGGATAACGCCTCTTTCTCCAGGCCTCTGCAATTATTCCCGATACACCTCGGGAAGAACGCCGTACCTGGTCGGTAAGTGAGAATTTTTCTTCTGACGGAAATTTCTTGCTAAGTGCAAAAACTTCCATTCCTGCTTCAAATGAAAGTTGATAAACCTTTAAATCTTTATGTGTTCTTATTTTTTCCATTTCTTATATTATTTATTTCTTATTCTTTCTTTCCATCTCGCTATCATTCCATCGTTCCATCATGCCATCGTGCATTCGTTCCTTCACCC
>JBNJGX010000271.1:0-3864 GCA_051748025.1 Bacteroidota bacterium | reverse complement strand
TTTGCTTTTTTCACAGGATAAAAAAGAAAATGGCAGCGATATGGAGTATGGTGTACAAGCGGGATTGGGGTTTACAAAACTGATTGATAATGATACCATTACGGAGGGGGTTTATTTACCCTTTGCAGGTGTTCATATGAGATACAGGTTAAGTGAACATTTTGGTATTTATAGTTCATTACAGTTTGCCAACAGAGGGGGAAACTCAGACAACATGGTTTACAAAGGCCGGTTACGGTATTTTGATATTGACCTGATGCCTGAATTTACGTTTTTTGACTATTTTACATTGCGTGCCGGATTCAGGTATGCTGTGCTTGTAAGCAGTGTATATAAAGAATTAAGGTTTCATTATTATACCTACGATTGGAACGCAGGATATGATAATCAACTGGAAGCTGTTGTTGGGATGGAAGCTGAATTCAGTGACCAGTGGGCCATGTATGCCAATTACACGCTGCCTGTGAATAATTTACCATATTCCAACTTCCAGGTTGGCATCTGTTTCCGGCCAGGTTTGGCACATGAAAAAACCAACGAACTCAAAATGAACAAAATCCCATCAGAAGCGCATCAGTTTTCAGAAGTAACAGACCTTAATTTACGGAATGATGGCAGGCTAATATTTCCGTCCGAAGTGTTCCGGATGCATCGCCTGAAAAAGTTAAGCATGAGCAGAAATAACCTGAGAATGATTCCTTCTGAAATTGCCCGGCTTAAAAACCTGGAATATCTTACCGTGTTGTTTAACAACATTGAGTATATCAGTGATTCTATAGGGCCTCTGAAAAACCTTGAGTATCTTGACCTTCGTTATAACGAGCTCACATCATTACCTGAAAACATTGGTGAACTCGAGTCACTGGAAATTTTATTCCTCGGACACAACAAGTTAAGGCAATTGCCTGAAAGTATGGGGAATTTGAAAAACCTGAAATACCTCCAGGTAGGGAAAAACCGGCTAGACGAATTGCCTGAAAGCATTTTTGAAATCAACAGCCTTATAGAATTAGACCTGCGTGATTCCGGCATTATGTCAATTCCGGATAAACTGGACCAGCTCAGAAACCTTGAGCGTTTATATATTGATTGTCCGGTGCCCCCATCTGTAACAAATGCCAATCCACGCTTGAAAATAAATCCGCCGGTAAAAAGTTTGGGGGAGTTATGAAACAAATAAGGAGCACGCCCAAATAAACACAAAACAAAACCTACACTCCATCACACCATCTCAATATCACAGATTGTTGCACTTATCCGGAATGCGATAAATCGCATCCCTGCAGTGCACAATCACTCCATCTCTCCATCACCCTTAAGCCTTGTATTTCAACATTTCTTCATAATCTACTGAATAAATCATGTCAAGGTGTTTGGCATTTTCTGATGTTGCCATATTAAGAAAGAGGTTTGCCGAATGATAAAATTTATCATCACGTACAGCATCTCTCAGCAGCAGGTATGTCATGATGATGTTTCCGGCCATTTCTACAAGGCGGCGTGCATGAAAATCAATCAGTTCATTATTTTCTGCCACTTTATCATTTTGTTCAACCACCCAATCATATGCTTTTTCATAATCCTGCCGGAGTGTAGTGAGTTGCTTCAATTGAGCCTCAAAATGTTCGGGGTAGGATTCATTGGCATAAGCTTCCATTTGTTTGCTGAACAATCCGGTACTTACACCCCGGATGGCAGCAATAACCTGCAATTGTGTGGTCCCTTCATAAATATTGGTGATCCTTGCATCACGGTAAAGCCTTTCAATCGGAAAGTCTTTCATATAGCCGGCTCCTGCGTGTACCTGAAGCGAATCATAGGCGATTTCATTACAATATTCACTGCCAAACATTTTGGCAAGGGGTGTATAAGCATCTGCCAGCCGGTTATATGATTTCATTTCTTTTCTTTCAGCCGGTTCCAGTTTGCGATCGTTGCTCAAATGGGTATAACTCTTGTAAACATCCACAAATCTTGCGGTTTCGTAAAGCAAGGCGCGGGCAGCATGGGTTTTTGCACGCATGTTTGCCAGCATTTCATAAACAGCCGGAAACGTGTTTATTGTGGCACCAAACTGTACACGCTCAGAAGCATATTTCTCAGCTTCCCTCAGTGCAGCCTCGGCCAGACCGACAGACTGGGCAGCTACCCCAATTCGCGCACCATTCATCAGGGACATCACATATTTAATCAGTCCCAGCTTACGGTTTCCGATCAGTTTGGCAGGTGCATCTTTAAAAACAAGCTCACAGGTCGGGGAGCCTTTGATGCCGAGTTTATTTTCAATGCGGCGTACTTTCACACCTCCATCATTTTTATCGTGCACAAACAGACTGAGTCCACGGCCATCCTGGGTGCCTTCTTCTGATCTGGCCAAAACCAGGGCAACATCTGCATCTCCGTTGGTGATAAAACGTTTGACACCATTGAGGTACCACGTCTCGTCATCTTCGTTGTATGTGGCCTTGAGTGCAACCCGTTGAAGGTCTGATCCGGCATCCGGCTCAGTCAGATCCATTGAGGCAGTTTTTCCTTTATTGAAACGGGGCAGAAATTCCTGTTTAATTTCTTCATCAGCAAATTCATGAATGGTCTCAGCGCAATCCTGCAATCCCCAGATGTTGGCAAATCCGGCATCGGCACGGCTGACTATTTCAGCTGCCATCACATAAGGAACCATGGAGAAATTGAGCCCATCGTATTTGCGAGGCAGCGACATCCCAATAACACCGGCCTGGGCCAGTTTGTCATGGTTTTCCTGTGTCCCTTTGGCATAATACACACGGTCGCCTTTGTGATGAGCCCCTTCCTGGTCAACAGATTCTGCATTTTCAGCAATCACATTGCCACTGATATCGCCAATGATCTCAAGTACTTTTTCGTATGAATCCATGGCGTCTTCAAAATCAGCAGGAGCATAATCATAGTCGGAAGCATCCTTGTAATTATTCTCTTTCAGCTTTACAATTTTTTGCATCAGGGGATGATTCAAATGAAATTGTAAGTCTTTGTTGTCGTTATAAAAGTTTGCCATTGTTCAAAATATTTTTAGTAATTTAAAAACAATTTCTGTTATTTTTTTGCAGAACATTTCATTTATAAAAATTCAAAATTAAAAGTTCAAATATCCAAATAAATCCAAATACCCAAAAAACAACTTCATGCTTTTTTTGTTTCCTGTTCTGTATTCGCCAACTCGTGCCATCGTGCTTTCGTGCTTTCGTGTTCCGTGTTTTTAGTTTTCAAAATTGGGATTTATTTTATATTTTGGATTTTGGTTATTGAACTTCCCGGTTTATCCGGGTTGGTTTACTTGGTATTTTTGTGATATGCTTCTATCATTCTGGGAATGATCGTATTAAGATCGCCGTTGATGACATAATCAGCCACTTCATTGATGGGGGCATCCGGGTCATTATTGATGGCGATGACCATGGCAGATTCTTTCATCCCGGCAGTGTGTTGTACCTGTCCTGAAATACCGCATGCAATGTACAATTTCGGCCTGACGGTTACACCGGTTTGTCCGACCTGTCTCTCATGCGGTGCAAATCCGGCATCCACGGCAGCCCTGGAGGCTCCAACTTCACCACCAAGTACATCAGCAAGGTCAAACAAAAGTTTGAAATTTTCTTTCGAGCCAACACCATAACCGCCTGATACAATGATTGGGGCGGTTTTGATATTTATCTTGCTTTCTTCGATATGCCTTTCAATGATCTCAACAACAAAATCTGTATCATCCAAAATGGAAGCAGTATCAATCAGGTTAACTGTTCCTTTGTATCCGGCATCAAAGACCTCTTTTTTCATCACACCTTCACGTACTGTTGCCATTTGAGGACGATGATCAGGATTGATGAT
>JBNJGX010000270.1:0-3883 GCA_051748025.1 Bacteroidota bacterium | reverse complement strand
GACTTCTCTCAACCGGTTGATCACCTCATCACTTCTGACGGCAGGTTCGTGTAAATCCCTGATGACGCCCCCGACAATGTCTTTTCGTTTAATGGTAAAAACAGAGATGTTGAGCATTTTGTTGTTTATGGTGATGTCTCTGTTAAGAATAGGTTTGTTTGTAGAGAGCACATAAGAAAACATGTTATATACATTATAAGGCAGTAGTGTTTTGATGTCTGCCCCTTTCAGGCCGGGAACTACCTCATTGATGGAAAGGGCTTCTTCTCCAAGCAGATTTATAAACCTGTTATTTGACTGAACGATTTTCATGTTTTTATCAAGAAGCACAACGCCTGAAGGTAATTTTTGCATCATAGATGTTGTTATAGCCATGGCTTCTTTAACGGCTTCATGGTCTTTGCGTGCTATTTGTTCTGATTTACGAAGTGCTTCCTGGGTTTTGGCAAGTTTTTTATTGCTTTGGGTTAATTTATCGATGTATTCCTGCCTGTTTCGCAATATAAAATTAATACACATTTCGGGTTTTGTAAGGCCTTTGGCAACATCAACGGCAAAGTCATGACAGGATTCGTAACCACACTGGCCGCAATTTATATTCATGGGCTTGTCTTTTCCCAGGAGTGTGAGTACTTCTTTTACATTGTTTTTGTCAGGGGAACTTACCCTTTGGTCATCGGCCTCATACGTCCTGCCGGTTTCTGTTTTACTGAATTTTAGAATTTGGGTTTTCCAGTCTTTCTCATTGGTTATTTCCATTCTTTTGGCCGCATAGTTTACCACAAGGCTTTGCCTTTGCAATTTTCGTATATTGCTCATGGTAGTGCCCGGTCCCATAGCGCAACCCTCACAATAAAAAATATTCAGGTGATGTTTAATGGCCGGGATGTTGCCAAAATCATCCAGAGCCGGTTTGAACGCATTTTTGCCTTCAATGGTCATTATTCTGTTATTCAGTGGGTTTTCATCAGTGTTAGCGGCTTTTAAAATGCCGGAGCTTAAGGGATATAAAGAGCCTTTTCGTCCGAAAGGCGGATCAAACTCGGAAAATTTCACTGAATTTTCAAGGATGTTGTTTTCCCTGAACAATTTTCTCAGTTCATAAAATGTAAGGACAGCATGCACAGGGTATTCGCCGGCATATTGTTCCGCTTCCTTTTTCTGTGCTATGCAGGGCCCGATATACACGATCTTTATGTGCTTGCCGTATAATTTTTGCATTACCTGTGCCTGTACCAGCATTGGTGATTTCAACGGCATAAGGTTCGGTATCAGTTCGGGTTGAAATTTCCTGATATAATCTATAACGGGCGGGCAATTGGCCGTGATGTAATATTTTCCTTTGGCATTTTTTAATGTTGATTTGGTTTTCCGGGCCACCATATCTGCAGCAAAGGATACTTCACTGACATAATCGAACCCGAGTGAACGTATCATCCCCACAAAGTTTTTGTAATCTGTAACATCCGGAAATTCGGCTGCAATGCTTGGTGCCACTATAGCCACGGTTTTGTTTTTTCCTGCAACCAGTTTTTTAACAGTTTCGGTATCGTCTTTAAATTCCACAGCATTTGCAGCACAGGATACAAAGCAATTGCCGCATAAAATACAGCGGTCGGGGTTTATTTCTGCAACAGCCTCTTTGTTATCATATGAAATGGCTTTTACAGGGCATGTGCGAACACATGTGTAGCATTTTTTGCACTTATTTTTATTTATCCAGATTAGTGACATATAACAACAGGGTTCATTGATAAAAATAGTATTTATTCTTGTGTTTCTAAAATGTTATCGATAATCTCAATGGCATTATCAGGGGTAATGTTATAATAGGTTTTATCATTTATGATCATAACCGGTCCGTCACTGCAATTACCAAAACAATGTCCCCCTTTGAATTTGAGTTTATCTGTCAGTCCTTTCTCTTCGAGGTATGCCTGAATCTCAGATACGGTTTCTTTGTTTCCTCTGCTGTAACAAGAAGACCCCAGGCAAATGGTAATGGTTATGTTTTTATCCATACAACAATGTGCTTTTGAATGTTTGATAAATTAGAAACTAATAAATCAGTTCGTTAATTTTATGTTTGTCTGCTTCAATTATTTGTTTAAAACCTTTGTCACCGTCCCCCAGGCCTTTCCTTATTTTTTTATGTAGAGTGATGTGGCATAAGTTTTTACCAACACCAGTGGTTTTATCCATAAAATGAACATAAACATGGTTTTGCAGTTCAGTCCCCTTATTAATTATGACCATGGCTCTGGTTTCCTGTTCGTTTATATTCGTTGAGGCTGCATATATGCCTTCGGGGGGAATGATTTTAATATCTTCTTCTATGTTAAGTTTAAATAAGCTGTGAGGCGCGTGATCTTGCAGTGATTGATGATTTGTCAGCATTCCCGAAAAGAAGAATAAGTTATCAAGCGAGGCGTTGGCCCTTTGTATGTGTCCTTCTGTTAGTGCTTTACGTATCCTTGTTGAGCTTACGGCTTCGTTCTCAATATCCTGTTGTGGAATTTCTTCCACTTTGAAATTGTGTTTTTTGCTCAGTTTATAAAGGTATTCGTAATCGCCCTCCCTGTTATGTCCGAAATGGTGGTTAAAGCCGACAACAATGATTTTTGCGCCAAGTTTACCAATCAAAATATCATGGACAAACTGATGAGAGGTTATTTTTGAAAATTCAACATCAAAAGGGATGATAAAAAGGTGATCAAGGCCTGTTTTTGCCAACAGTTTCTTTTTCTCTCTCTGGGTATTGATTAATTTCAGGTTTTTGGATTTTTCAGGGTACAATACTTTTCTCGGATGTGGATGAAACGTAATAAGTACAGATTCTCCATCAATGTTTCCGGCCAGGTTGTTCAGCCTGTTAATTATTGTTTTATGGCCTATGTGTACGCCGTCGAAACTTCCTGTTGTTACAACGGGATTTTTTATGCATCCGAAATTATCAAAGGATTCGTGTATTTTCATTTTTTTCTTAACCTTTATTCAGGGTAAATTTATGATTTGTGATTGACAAAATATGCCACTTTTTCAAGTGAACTGCTCATGTCATAATCTTCAACATATGTATTTGGTGGGACATTCAGGGTAACCCCGGTAAAATTAAGCACTCCCTTAATACCTGACATAACAAGCTTATCGGTTACACTTTGTGCTTGTTCGGGAGGTAGCGTAAGAATGGCTATTGAGATATTCAGCTCTTTGATTTTTTTCTGTAATTCGCTGATGTGATAGCATTTGATCCCGGAAATAACCCTGTTGATTTTGTTCTCATTGTTATCAAAACCGGCTTTTATTTCCAGGCTGGGGTGTTTGCCTTCAAAGTAGCATGTAATTGCTTTTCCAAGATTACCCATCCCTACCACGGCAATGTTTAATTTCTTGCCCTGGTTCAATACCTCAATAATTCTTGCATACAGATCTTTTATTACATATCCCTTTCGCTGCGTTCCGGAATACCCAATAAGCATGATGTCTCTTCTCACTTGTACAGGCGTAAGATGTAGTTGCGCTGCAAGTTCATGTGAGTAGATGTGCGTTTTTCCGTTTTTTTCGTTTTCCAGAAGGATTTTTCTGTACTGGCTTAGGCGTTCTACTGATTTTTCAGGAAGATCCATGGTTGTTGTTTTTATTGAAAGTTATAGCAAATGTTGATCCTTTGTTTAGGTCACTTTTTACCCTGATTTTACCACCGTATTTGTCTGTGATCTTTTTAACGATACTCAGGCCCAGTCCACTTCCGCTTATGCGTTTTGTTTGTTCAGTGCGGATCCTGGAAAATTCCCGGAAAAGTTTTGATTTATCTTCATCGCTGATGCCGATGCCGGTATCCGTGATCTTTATTTCAAATGATTGAGCCTTGTCTGTTAATGAG
>JBNJGX010000269.1:0-3887 GCA_051748025.1 Bacteroidota bacterium | reverse complement strand
CCATAGTGAAAATCTCGTCCCATGATGAACCATAAGCCTGATGGACTTTTATTAGTGCCATTAATAGTTTTTGCGGGATACCATGCCTGCCGGCCGGAGGCGGGCGGCGGGTAGATTTGACACTAGTCCTTAAATTTATATTTCACAAATTGTGAATACAATATCGCAAAAAGAATAATACAAACACTCATAACCGCAGCCGGCATGGCAACAACCGGGTCATCTTTGAAGAAGCGGAACGCCACCACCGCCGAAAAGACCGAGCTTTTAATTACCATCATAAATGTACTGCTGATGATAAATGCTTTTTTAGCCCGCGCTTTTATCATGATTAAATTATACACCCATCCCAGTAAAAATACGGAAAGAACCAATACAAGTGCAGCATACACCAAAATCCGGGGTTCCTGCATGAAAATTTCCCTGTTCATGCCGATAATGGGTGTCACCACAAGGAAAAGCATCCATTTTGTAACTGTGCCGCTTACTTTTTTGGCATGCGGCAATACTTTTGGATGCCTGAGAAAACGGCTTGCAACCAATGGTATAATTATAAGTTGTGCCATGATTGAAAATATCATCAGGGGCGATATCATTGATGTACCGATAAAAACAAACAGAATCGCAGGCGTTACAAACATGGCCAGGATATACAAACCAAAAAGTCCGGCCGTAGAATAATTACTATCTCCATTAAGCATAGTCGAAAAAGGAAGTACAGCAGGCCCCGGCGGTGCCGAAACAAGCAGCACAAAGCCAATCCATAACGCTTCCATGCCTGCATTATTATGGAACAAAATCCATGAAATCCCCAGTGTAACTGTCCCGAAAACCACATAGCTAAGCAAAAATGCGTTGCCTGCCGGTTTTAATACATCGGCTGGTTTTTTCCATGATTTGAATGAAAATGCAATGGTGGAGCTGATCATGGCAAGCATTAAAATATACAATGACATATCTGCCAAAAATTCTGTCCGCTCGCCCAAGATCATGCCTGCCACTATGGCAAGAGACAGCACAAAGTCCCTGTGATTCAGTATTTTTAGTATTTTCCGCATGCGTGTTTATGTGATATGTTGATTTAGCTGTATGTCATTGATCATGAAAATTAAATTCGTTGCTTAAAAGTATTAAACTATTTTAAGATGCAAAAACATTTGTCACTAATCCGCCGTGGAGACCACTTTTTATAATTTACAAATAATGCTTTCAAAATTCCGGATTTTTCACCCAACATCCCGAAAACTTTACATAATTTCATTAGTTTTGACAAAACAAAGGGTTTTTGAAGGAATAAATACATTTAGTTACCAATGATTATTATACATTGACAAAGGCTTACATATATGCATATCCCGGAGTTAGCGTGCAATGCAAATAAATAAATAGTTCCTGTAAAAGAAAAAGTAATAAAAAAACAGAGGAGAAAAACGTTTAAGAATGACCACTTCCACCATTAACAATAGTTTTGTTTAACTGATATTATGATAAAGAAACTGCTTATTATATTTTGTTTGTTAATGGTTCTTGCGTCTTGTACTATTAATGGGACGCTTCAGGGTTTATTTAGCTACTATAATAAAACAAAGAAAGAGTCATCAATAAGTTTTAAAAGAATCAATTCAATAAGAGATAGTTCAATATTAGAATCTGATTCAAGCATAGTTTTATTAGCAAATGGAAAAGAATTAAATGATTTGTTACAAAAACATGAAAAATCAGTTGTTTACATTTGGGCGCCTAAATGTAAAAGTAAATATTGTTATTCGTTAAATCTTTTACAAGAAACTTGTAGGCAAGAAGGAGTTGAACTATTTATTGTAGCTGAGTATTATGACTCATACTACATGAGTAAACAATATGCAATCAGACATCCCTTAATAGGGATTGATGTAAAATATTATAATACCAATATTACATCTAAATATTTATCTGAATTTATATTTGATTTGACAAAGGGGGCATTTAAATATGATGTTAAAAACAATGTATATTGCAATTTTTTAAGTTTCAATAATGGAAAATTTGAGAGAGCCTTTATGTCAATCGAAGACTTATGAAGCACAGACTATAACGACTGGCCATAAACCATGTGATGGCCTGATTTGATTATTAACCTGAACATCATTAAAATAGTGGTATGGTGGAGCTAAAAGATTGTGTGGAGTTGTGCCACACGGTGCATACCGCCAAAACGTTGACACCCCCGCCATCCCTCCAGCCCTGATGCACACCAGGGCTAAAGCGCTGAAAAAAGCAGGCATTTAGGCTTGCATCCCGGAAAGGAACAATCAAAAATTATGGCATAAAATGACAGTGATTAAACCCAGGTTTTGTAGATTTGAGGAATGAGACCAAAAGAAATCATTGTAAACGACAAAATGCAACAGGGGTACCGTTACCTGTTGACAAAACCCACAGGCCGTGGCTTTCATCCCGATTTTACCCCTGACCTCACACCCAAACAAATGTTAGAGCTGGGCGTATTCGGTGGAAAATACATGACCGACTGTCGTGATGAGTTTCCGGCATCATGGTTCAGAAACGCAAAACTATCCCCGAAACAAGCAAATCCGGAGCTCAATTATTTCAAAGTACATGCTTCAAAACCGCTATCCCATTGGATTGAAAAGGGATGGATAAACCCCCGGGCCCCCAGGGGATGGTTTCAGTGGTATTGCAGGTATTATCCGGAAAGACGTGCAGATGATGATGAACGCCAGATCAAAAGATGGAAAGCAATGAAACGCCATGTCGGCCAGCTTAAGAAAAACTGCCGGAAAGGAGACACTGCATGCAGGCCGGTGCAAAGACAAGCCCTCTTGCATTGGGCATATGACAGCAGGTACATATAAATTACAGAACTAAAGTTTCGCAGAAAACATAATCTGCTTATAAACAATTTATTATGGGTTTTGCATTAGGTTAAGGTTTTGAATGTATGATATTTATGTTTTCCATTTTTGTTATATCAAAAGCATATTAAGAAAACATTTATTGGCCTTCTTTCTTTCCTCCCATGAAAGAAAGAAGCAAAGAAAATCACCGCCAAACCCATTTTTTCTGTGGGTTGCCCAAAGCATTTTCTGCTGGAATCACGAGATCTGTTCAGCCGGGATTCCCGCTATTTCCAATCCCTGAAAATGCTTTGACCCACTACGAAAAAATGGCTAATGCGGTGAACACGCACCCCTTGGCTGCAGTTTCAATGCTATTTATTCCGGCACGAGGTTTTGGTTCTTTTGATGGTTGGTGAGCGGTGTCGAACCACGGGACAAAAGAACATGAAAAACATTTTCAAAAGAGATTTATTTTCCTTCCTTCTTTACCTTCTCCCGTATAGCTTGCGTATGAACTTCAACTGTTACTTTCGGGTGACAAAAAACACAAACCAAAAGTGAAGACAAAGGTTAGCATTTATGCATTGTGGTGGTTTTGGGAATGATCTCTGAAAAAAAATTACAAATTACAATCTACGATGCTGCCTGCATCACCACAGTCTAAGCCGGCATTTGCCCCGTGCAACAGGCTCCGGCTGAATGGCACGTGCCCGAAAGGCATGTCAAAAGCCACGGGGTACCGGTAATCAGAAACCATTAAAGCCATAGTGAAAATCTCGTACCATTATGAATCATAAGCCAAGGGGGTATGTTTCTCGTGCCATTAATGATTTTGTGGGGCCCCGCACTGTGAAGAAATCGTAAAAATCCCGGCGGCTATCCGCTTTTTTTGCGGATAGCTGATCTCGGGATTTTAGATTTCAAACAGCTTGCGGGTCGCAAAATTATTTCCGGCACGAGGTTTTGGTTCTTTTGATGGTTGGTGAGCGGTGTCGAACCACGGGACAAAAGAACATGAAAAACATTTTCAAAAGAGATTTATTTTCC
>JBNJGX010000268.1:0-3899 GCA_051748025.1 Bacteroidota bacterium | reverse complement strand
CCATCGTGCCTTCGTGCCATCGTGCTATCGTGCAATCTCTCCATCACTCCGTCACACCCTCTCTCAATCACTCAATCACTCCGTCACTCCATCACACCCATCGCCATCACCGCTCACCAAACTCACTAAAATCCTCCACCGGCATCTCAATGGCAAGACTACAGCGAAACGACCCTTTATGTTTGTCATTATGCTTGCATACTACCTCCATCTCGTGAATTTTAATGCCTTTTTTCAGGCTGTCCATCAGTAATTGTTCACTCATGCCCGTTTTTTTGTGCAAATCCCGGGCAATTTCTTTCACCAGGTTCCGCTTGGCAACGTTAATGGCTTTTTCCTCTGCCAAATCCCGCTTTTGGCTGAATGCTACCCCGCTGGCACGGTAAAAATGGCCGTCACTTGAAATTTTTTCGCAGGGCAATTTACGGTTGCATCCCGTTATTATAAGCATAAGGGCAACAGCAAAACTTGTTAGTGTTATGTTTTTTATTGTCATGATGTATTAAGTTTTTTTTTCTGATCTTGATTTTGTTTGCTGTTTTTCTCGAATTTATCTATCAGGCGCATGGAAATGAAGTACGTGATGTAAATCAGTACCGGCCAGCTAATGAGTTGTATGATTTCGTAGGTATATGTCATAATTCATTTGTTTAGTACATGTGTGTGCCACTTTCCTTATCTTCAATTTCTGCTTTGTTGATTTTATTTTTGTTGATGGAACGCCAGGCTATAACAATATAACCCAGCACAAACGGTATCATCAATGAAACGATGGACATGGTCTTGAGGGTAAATTCACTTGATGAGGCATTTTGTATTGTCAACGATGAGTTTATATCAAATGATGAGGGATAAAATGCAGTATCGTTAAATCCTGCCACAAAAAATAGACTCATTACCACAAGCACAATGCCGGGGCCTGTAATCCAAAAGGCTTTGTCATCGCCGGATGTTTTTAATAATGCCCTGGTTATACCCGTAAGCACCGCAGCAACCCCTGCCAGGAACAATATCATTACCACTGGCATGTCTAAGAAATTGTGCAGGTATTTGTGATTTTCCATGAACACATTCCCGGTATCAGGATTGACTGCATATCCTGATTTGATCAACAATCCAACCGTAAAGATCAGAAAGAAAACAACAAAAGGAATGGCATTGTACCACAATTGTTTTTTGGCTTTCGTCATCAAATTGTTGTCATCAATGGTGTGCATAACATAAAGAATACCGGAAGTGCGAGATAAAAAAAGCACGGTAAAGCCAAGCACCAGGTTGTGCCAATGTGTAAAGGACTCAAGCCCACGCCAGTTGTTTTGCCAGAAGCTTTCACGGATATTGCTGTCCACCATTAAAAAGTCGTTGCCAGTGAAAAATGTGCCTACAATCACACCAAGCAGAAATGGCCCGAACATACCATTTGTCCAAAGCAGGGAGTTAAAAAACTTTTTACCGTAAATATTCCCGGATTTGGTTCTGTATTCATAACTGAAAGCCTGAATGGTAAACGACAGCAGCAAGGCTAACCACAGCCAGTATGCGCCGCCAAAACTGGTAGCATAAAAGAGTGGAAAGGATGCGAAAAATGCCCCGCCAAAAGTCACCAGTGTTGTGAACGTAACTTCCCATTTACGGCCTGTGGTATTCAGGAGCATGGTCCGGTCGGCGTCATTTTTTGCCAAATTAAAAATAAAAGATTGACCGCCCTGTACGAACAGCAGAAAAACCAACAAGCCTGCGAGCAAGGCAATAATTACCCACCAGTATTGCTGAAGTGCTGAATATGAAATTGCAGTGTGTATCATGATTTTGCCTCCCCGTTTTTAGATTCAACCTGTGGTTTTGCCGGGCCTTTTTTAATTGCCCTGAACATGATATTTAATTCCGCTATCAATAAGGCTGTGAAAATGACAGCAAAAATCCAGAATGTCAACTGTACAGAATTGGATGAAATGTTGGTAACCCCTGCTGAAACAGGCATCAAATCCTGCACTATCCAGGGTTGCCGTCCCACTTCCACAACAATCCAGCCGGCTTCGCTTGTGATAAAAACCATGGGGATGGCTGCAATTCCCAGGATAAATAATGGTTTACGCCATTTTATGGTTTCGATTTTATTGGTATAAGCAAGCCATAAAAATACCAGGAACAACAGCAGGTACAGAAATCCGGTAGCTACCATGTAATGGAAACTGTAAAAAACCAACGGCACATGTGGTATCAGGTCTTTTTCCTTTTCGATGTAGCCATATCCAAAATGGTCATAATGCGCCTTAAAAACGTCAAGATTGGCTGCGGCTGTGGTTTTATCACCGGATTTTTGAGCTTCTTTGTATGTTTTTAAAGCCTGGATGGCTGTGTCGCCGCGGGCCATACGTTCCCGGGCCGGCATGATGCCATATTTTTCATTGCCGTTTATGAGGTCTTCAATGCCGGGCACAAAAGCATCCGTATCACCAAAACTAAGCCAGGAAAGCATTTTTGGAAAGGATATTTTGAATGTGGTGGCTTCTTCACCATCGTTAATCTCTTTTTTGTGATTAAGAATCCCAATGCCAATTAGATCAGCACCTGTGCTGCCCTGGTAAAGTCCTTCCATTGCAGCCAGTTTCATGGGTTGTTTGTCGGCAACCTCCTGGGCAGAACCGTGGCCTGTGAAAATCACCGCCAGCAATGAAATGAATCCAAATACCGATGCGATGATGATGCTTTTTTTGGCCATCATTTGTTCCCGTTTCTTCAACAGAAACCAACTGGACACGCCAATGACAAAAATGGAAGCCAGCACATAGCCGCTCGTGATGGTATGCAGGAATTTGTTTATAGCCACAGGGCTGAGAAACACATCCCAGAAATTGACCATTTCATTGCGTGCGGTATCAGGGTTAAATTCCATCCCGACAGGAAATTGCATCCAGCCATTGGCAACCAATATCCACAATGCTGACAGGTTGGCTCCGAGAGCAGTCAACCAGGTGGCAGTCAGGTGGAATTTTTTGCTTACCTTATTCCAGCCGAAAAACATCACAGCAATAAAGGTTGATTCCATAAAAAAGGCCATGATGCCTTCGATGGCCAGTGGTGCTCCAAAAATATCACCGACAAACCAGGAATAGGTTGACCAGTTGGTACCAAATTCAAATTCCAGTATCAAGCCGGTGGCAACCCCAAGGGCGAAATTAATCCCAAATAACTTCATCCAGAATTTGGTGATGCGTTTCCATTCCGGGTCGCCGGTGCGCACATAACGGGTTTCCATGAAAGCAATTATAAACAGGATCCCCAGTGTTATTGGTACAAAAATCCAGTGATACATGGCCGTCAGGGCAAACTGTGCTCTCGACCAGTTTACCAATGCCCAATCAATGCTTAACAGTGTCATTATTTTCAGAATTTGTTAATTGGTCAATAATATGATCGCTTCGTTCCTTGTCTGTTTTGAATTCTGTTTTTAAAAAATTCGGAAAAAATAAAAACCGGATAAGGATAAAAATTACAATGCCTTTTAAAATGATGATTATCCACAACTGTTTGCCCCATTTTGGCATGTTGCGAAAACCATCACGATAAAACTTCAATATGTTTTTAAACACTGACATCCAATAATAATAGAAAATGGGTATCCGGAAGATTACCTAAATTATCTTATTGTTATTGCTTAAACCCTATGTGAAATCCTATGTGTTCTATTGTGCCTATGTGGTTCCACGCCGGCATCTGCCCCGCTTTTTTGAACCACAGTAGGACACATAGCCCACATAAATTTTGGATTAAGAATAATAATAAATTATTACATAATATTTTTTTTTATCCTGATAAAATGTAGTTTGACAATAAGTTAATGATAACGTGCTTTCTAATCCTTGAAAGACATTAGGTAAACAAACGGATACTCATTA
>JBNJGX010000267.1:0-3900 GCA_051748025.1 Bacteroidota bacterium | reverse complement strand
ATTCAGGAACCATCTCAGTCATACCCGCCATGTTTGGTGCTGTTATGGCTGGCGAAGTGATAAAAAGATGCCTGAACAACCATGTATAACCCGGCTATCGATACGATAAATACTGGCATAAAATTTGATGATTTGTAACTAATTAGTCGTCATTTAAGCTGTTTTGCCGCAGATTACACTAATTGACACAGATTATTATGTTGACATGACATTTTTACATGTAATGAAAAGTTCACTTTGATACAAAAATAGCAAAATACCAAATCAATTAATCTGTGAAATCTGAGAAATCTGTGGCACTGCTTTATTATTAATGGATAAAACTGCTGATTATTAACGATGATTTTAATAATTATATAAAAACAAAAACGATGAAACATTTATTGGCAATATTGATTATTTTTCTAAGCATCACAGGTTTTACACAGGAACAAAAGATGGTAACCATTGAAACTGATGTCAGCAATTTCAACAATGAAGCCCGGGAAGGCGAACAGATTCTGTTTGAAAGCCAGAGTACCGGTAAAACTTACAAAGGCATCAGCGATGCTTCAGGAAAATTTAGCATACAGCTTCCCGGCCCTGACAAATACCAGATAAAGATCAAAGGAGTGGGCACAGAACAGGATTATCAGGAGCTTGAGATCCCAAAATTACAGCCCAATCAGTCGTATGGCACTTTTGAGCTTACCATCAAGTTTGATCCGCCTCGCTTGTTCACCCTTGATAATGTATATTTTGATACAGGAAAAGCAACAATACGGAAGGAATCCAATGATCAACTGAATGAATTGAAAGAATACCTTGAGCTCAAACCGGATATCAGGGTTGAAATAGCAGGTCATACCGATCATGTTGGCACCGAAGAAGACAACATGGACTTATCACAGCGCAGAGCAGAAGCAGTAAAAAACTGGCTTGTGCGGCGGGGCATTGATGTTGACAGGATTGAAGCCAAAGGCTACGGCGAAACCCAGCCGGTTGCTGATAATGAAACCGAAGAAGGACGCCAGCAAAATCGCCGGACTGAAGTACGGATACTTGAAGATGAATAAAAATATATTCCTTTAAAATAACTAAAAACATTGGATTAATCCATTATTTAGTGTGTGTCAATACAGTCAGTGTCTCGTTCAGAATGTTCGAGTTCGAGGCTTGCGAAGTATTTATAATCAAGGAGTTTACTTACGTAAATGACTGTTATAAATACGAGCCTGCCGGCAGGCAGGCGTAACGAAGAAATTGGACATTATGGACAGACACTATTTAGTTTGCTTTTCAAAATTACTATCCTTATTGATAAACATTCCTTATGCCAAAATTATAAAACGAGATGAATCTGTAAACATCTTTAATTGACGGATTTTTTTTACTTTTATGCTATGAAATATTTATTGGACATATACAACTATATTTTTTTACCAATATCAAAATTTTATAGCCAAACCAAAGGCAGTATATTAAAATATCCCGTTTCAAAAAATGGTTTTGAAGCCATTCCAAGAAATAAAATGGTGAGATATAATAAAGTAAGACAGCACGGTGCAAAAAAGCTGTTTTGTTACAACCCGTTTGTACACATGTTTTTTAATATATCAGGCGATGTAATAGCCTGTTGCCGCTCCCATGATAATATTCTGGGGAAATATCCGGAAAAAAGTATCAAGGAAATATGGTTTGGAAAAAAATATAAAAAATTGCGGGAACACATGCGTCATAATGATCTTAATATGGGGTGTGACTATTGTAAGGTACAAATTAAATCTAACCGTTTTCAAGATCTGCCTTCTGTAAATCCTGACAAATATGCTACAGATAAAATCAATATTTATCCACGGACCATGGAATTGGAATTATCCAATAAATGTAACCTTCAGTGTGTAATGTGTTCAGGAAGGGTTTCTTCTGCAATCAGGCTACAGAGAGAGAAACTTCCCCCTATTGAATCACCATATGATGATAATTTTGTGGAACAACTTAAAGAATTTATGCCGCACCTCAAGGAAATTCATTTTTGTGGTGGAGAACCTTTCCTGATTGATATTTATTATAAAATATGGGAACAGGTAATAAAAATTAACCCTAAGATTCGTCTCTTTGCAGTCACAAATGGAACAGTGTTTAATAAACAAATTGAAAATATTTTACAATCAACCCGTTTTAATATCATTATATCCCTGGATTCCCTGAATAAAGAACGCTATGAATATATCAGAAAAGGCGCTAATTTTGAAACCGTCATGGAAAATATTGAAAAATTTCATCGGATATTGGGGAATGTAACAATCAGCCATACACCAATGCAAATAAACTGGGATGATACACCGGAAATCATTAATTTTTGTAACCGGATAAACGCCCAAATTCATTTTTCACATATTGAAGACCCTGTTAAATATGCCCTTTGGTCATTGCCACCGGAAAAACTTGACAGTATATATAATTATTACAATAATTTAAAATGGGAGAATACAAATCATAAATTAACAGCAAAATATAATTTTACGATATTTAATGAATGGAAAGAACAGATAAAATATTTCAGGGATAAAAACCAAAAAATCTTTGATAAATTCAGTAATGATAAATTAAAAATTAACAGCGAAATACTTGTCAAAAAATTTGAAAAATTACTTTCCGGATTGCCTTATGACAACATCGGAATAGATAAGACATTGGAAATCCTGAATTCAGAGATACTGAGCAAACCCGCATCTCCAATAAAAGTTGAAGCAATGGAAAATCTAATCTATTTTCTGGACGATAAAGAAACTATAAACTCTGAATACACCCGTAGCGTGTTTCAATCTAGTGAAAAACTGAGACAAATTTTATCCAGGCAAATTGATGAAGACAACTTTTGGAAAAAGTTTTATTAATGATTTTATGATTTTTTTGTGTGTATTATATTTTTTTGTACCTTGTAACAAAATTATTGATTAATTTCAGTACAATGATAGTCATTGGCAACAACATCATAAATTTAAAGGATGAAAGTAATTTTCATTTTTCTTACAACAATACGCCTGACAAGTATTTTTCTGCCGGCGAACTTATTTTTGCTGATTTGTGTCACGATTTTTTCAGCCTTGCATGTATGTGGGCCATGAAAACATGTGCTTATAAATGTATGCTGAAACTCGGGCTTCATCAGTCATTTGTTCCTAAGGAATATCATGCAACACTGGAAAAGGATAATGGATATCTTAAGGGAAAAGTATTTTTCAGGAATTTTATCTTTTATACAAAATGTACTGATGATGAATGTTTTATCCGTTGTGTTGCCACAAACCATCCGGAAAAATTGGATCTTATCAAAAGCTTCCATCTAAAATTCAAAGACAACAAAACAGAGAAATACGATATCATCGCCCAAAAAATACAGCATTTTAATCATGCCCCTCCCCTGTTTTTGCATAAAATGCAAAAAAACATCCCTGTGCTGACAAACCTGGATTTTTCACAAAGATTGGAATTAAGCCTTACAAAAACCGGACAGTTGTACTATGTTTCTGTCCTGCCCGAATGGTACCAGGTAAATTCAGATGTTAAAAAAAGTAAACATTGGGCTGTATATGCTTGATCTGCCAGCAGGAAAAAGAACCAAAACCTCAAACCGCAAAATCATTGATAACACAAGTTAAATATAAATAGTGCTTGTCAATAGAGTCAGTGTCTGATTCATGATGTTCGAGTTCGAGGCTTGCGAAGTATTTATAATCAAGGAGTTTACTTACGTAAATGACTGTTATAAATACGAGCCTGCCTGCCGGCAGGCAGGCGTAACGAAGAAATCGGACATTATGGACAGATTGCGCCAAGCTAAGCCCGTGAAAAGGGAATTAGCATAGTTCTTTGAAACTTTTCAGCAGAAACCTGTAGGTAGCCAATCCTACCTGG
>JBNJGX010000266.1:0-3906 GCA_051748025.1 Bacteroidota bacterium | reverse complement strand
CCGGTTGATGCTACGATACAGGTTTGCAAATCATTATTAACATTCCACTCATAAGAGGCCATACCTTCGCCCGCATCGAGAACAACAGGCCCTTCAGTTTCACAAATCCACTGATCTTCACCAAGATCAACTGTTGGTGAGGGATTAACTGTTACCTGGATCTCATCTTCTGCCGAGCAAATTCCCTCGGTAACCGTTACTGAATATGTTCCGGATTCATCAACTTCTAACACATCAGAACTTGAGCTATCTGACCATTGATATAAAAAGGACGGATCAGTACCGGGATCAAGAGATACAGGGGCATCATAATCGCACATTACTGTATCCGGCCCAAGATCCGGGTCAGGAAGCTCATCAATTATCAGGTTCATGCTATCGGCACCGGTACAGCCAAAATAATTAGTAACGGTTACTGCATACATTCCACTCTCATAGACAGTAATTGTTCGTGTATTTTCTGATATATTCCAGTCGTAAACTTCGCCTGGACCGGCATCCAGGGTAACAGAAGCCGAATCATAATCACATATATTTTGATCACCACCAAAATCAGGATTTGGAGATGGGTTTACTGTCAAAAACATCGCATCACTTGCTGTACAACCATCGCTGTTGGTAACAGTAACAATATAAGTTCCTGCAGTATCTGCATCAATTGTTTGTGTACTTTCACCTGTATTCCATGCATATCCATTAAGCCCTGGACCCGCATCCAGGGTAACAGGGGCTTCGTAATCACAAATTGTTTGATCCGGGCCAATATCAACTGTTGGTGATGGATGTACTGTGACAGAAACAGAATCTGTTCCTGTACATCCCTCGCTACTAGTGCCAGTAACCGTATAAACACCATCTGCTGCAAGGGGGACATTGGTAATTGAAGTATCTTGTGCATCTGATGTAAAAGCAAGCGGGCCTGACCATGACCAGGAAGTCGCATCTCCACCGGTTTCGTATAGTTCAATATCATGACCTTCACAAACAGGTGAGTTGCTTCCGGCAATAACTTCTGGTACGGGGTTTACTGTAACAGAAATACTGGCGGTGTCTGAGCAACCATTAATATCGTCAACCGTAACTGTGTAAGTACCACTTGCTGCGGTTGTAGCCGAACTAATGGTCGGATTTTGTTCATCAGAAGTAAATCCATCGGGCCCTGACCATGACCATGAATCTGCATCACCTCCTGATTCTGTCAGGTTTAAATCTTCGCCGGCACAAATTGGGGCATTGCTGCCAGGGGTTACTGCCGGTGTTAAATTTACGGTAACATCCACATCGTCTGTGTTTATACAGCCATCTGCATTGGTAATCTCTACTGTATATGTTCCGTCTGCATCTATTGTGGCTGCATCAATGGTTGGATTTTGCTCATCGGATGAAAATCCATCGGGCCCTGACCATGACCATGAAACAGCATCGCCGCCCGATTCTGTCAGGTGAAGGTCTTCACCTGTACAAATTGGTTCATTGCTACCAATATCTATAGCGGGATGGGGATAAACGGATACGGTGGTGGTGGTACTGTATGTACAGAGTACGGTTGTCCCACTGGAATTATATTGATCCCATTCATAAGTAATGGTATATGTCCCACCTGCTGCTACATCGTTTGGATCAAATTCGCCACCGGAAACACCGGGCCCGGAAAAAGTACCACCACTGGGACTACCTGTCAACGTAACAGGAGCATCATTTGTACAATAAAAAGCATCCAGTCCATCAATTGATAAGCCAGGATCCTGATACACTGTAATTGTGATCTCATCAGAATCTGCTGTTGACGGCTCGCTGGGGTCTTCAATTTCTACAGTGTAGTCCGTAGTATTACTGGGACATACAGGCGGCGGATCAAAGGTATTATCAAAAGGTGTGGTGCTCGAACCTTCATACCATGCAACCTCTTCATCCGGAGTAGGACAGGTTATCAGCACATTATCTATGCCCCAGTGGTCATATTCATTATTGGTAACCTGTTCCTGATGCCAGCGGAATCTTGTATCAGGGCCTGTTGCTCCGGCAGGCACATCAAAACAATAATTGTCCCATGATGTGAATTGGGTTGTCCCGCCGCCACCACCAGTGCTTTGCCCTACCCACTGATTATATGAATAAAAATTCCCATCAGGGCAAAAATAAGTGATACTAGTCCATGTGCTACCACCATTTGTTGAATACTGAAGTTCTACGCCCTCGTCCATTTCATCCGGGCCTTCACAAGGAGAATCATCTGTACTTCCTGTTTGAACAGAGAATTTCAAATCAAAACAAATCTCGCACTCGTCTGAAACATCAAAAGGTTCTGTTATAAGGTCTCTGGGAAAATCGGATGCATCACCTATCCATGCATAAATATTACTTTGATACGGTGGCACTCCACAGGGATTATTAAACATCGGGGAACAATTGGCTGCCCATCCGGGCCCTAAATTTCCATCTTCAAAATCATTGAGCATAAGGTTATTGGGACATTCACCTATGGCAGACAGGTCAACACAATCGCCCTCACAAATTTCCGTTTGATCGGCATCAATGTCTATTGAACACAGCGTGTCTCCATAAGTACTTTGACCAAATGATTTATTGCCTGTAAAAAGCAAGATCAGGAAAAACAACACTGCAGCTATGTATAATATTTTCTTTGAAGCCATTTTAATTGAGTTTAACAGTTAAATTTTGAAATTCAAATTTGGTAACTTCTTTAATATCCGGGTATTTCAAAAATTTCTTGAAAATCACCAAAGCATTATTACGGTTTTTCACAGGATCCCCTGTAATTTCTTCACCAGCAGGCAATTTTATATCCAATTTATATTCATCATCATCTGCTTCACAATTAAAACACTTACCGTCATACCATAATGTTCTTTTTGCCTGAATGCGCATATTTTCATTGGTGGTATTCGTTATCCTGACCAGGTAAAATTCTTTATGCTGATCATTGATATTGTCATGGTATTCAACAACCTTCTGTGAGAAGACCACGCCATTCTGTTCTTCAAAATCTTTCCAGTCGGTTTTATCTTTCATATATACTTTATCAGTTTGAGCATAAAGCACACCTGTACCAACAATGACAAAGAGGAAACACATTAATGCGGTATTTAATCTTTTTTTCATAAGATAAATATTTTGTTTAGTAACAATATATAATTTATCAATTCATATTTTAACATTATGCGTCTAAGAACAAACCAATACATCATTTCTTTCACCCTGAACTGCACTTATATGACGGCTAAAAAATGTTTTGGTTGCCTTATAAATTATAAAAACATTCTTCATTGACAATCTCAATTATATGCAAATATATTAAAATATTCTTATCATAAGTATAAAAATCACAATTCATTAAGCCTGCGAATGTCAATTTACTTGGTTCTGATTAAATGAAAAGGCCCTTGCAAATCATATTCATAACCATCCATACCTTCTGCTTTGATGATGTAATAATACACCCCGGTAGATGCATCATTTCCACCTTTTAGCTTGCCATCCCAGCCTGCTTCTTCATCTTCATAATTATTCCATTCAAAGAGTGTCCGTCCCCAGCGATTCACAATTTTACCATGGAAACTACGCAGTGTCTGCGCTTTTACCTGGAAATGATCATTCATTCCATCAGCGTTAGGTGTAAAGACATTTGGCACTTCCAGTTTCGATCTATCGTCAACCTTAATACAATCCATAAAGGCTGTATCACGGCATTCCGGTAAATTACGGCCATAAACAACAAGATAAGGCTCATAACAATCATTGGGCTCGGTATAGACATGTTCTACTTCCTCATCATTGTTGGTTTCTGATTCACCATCATCAAAATACCAGACATTGCTTGTTCTGAGCTCATCGCCATCACTGAGGTTGTTGAACCACACTGTGGCTTCGGGTGCAACCAGTTCA
>JBNJGX010000265.1:0-3913 GCA_051748025.1 Bacteroidota bacterium | reverse complement strand
ATTACTGAAAGGCAAAAACTGGAATGATGAATACATAGCTCCCCTCACAGGGATTGGCAAAAACATCAGCGAAGGGGATTACATCATTTCCATCGACGGACATTCCACAACAAACACCAACAACATTTACACCTTGCTCATCGGAAAAGCCGGAAAAAAAACGGTGATTGCATTTAATGACAAACCCTCTGAAAAAAACAGCAGGGAGTACATCATTGAACCCGTAAAAGATGAGTCCAAATTATACTATTACCAATGGGTACAGGATAACATTGACAAAGTATCCGAAGCCACCAATGGCAAGGTCGGATACATACACATTCCCAATATGATTACCGAAGGCCTGAATGAATTTGTCAAGCATTTTTACCCGCAACTGACAAAAGAAGCTTTGATCATTGATGACCGTGGCAACGGCGGTGGCAATGTGTCGCCTATGATCATCGAAAGACTGAGGCGTGAGCTGGCCATGATGGGCATCGGCAGAAACGTAAAAGAACCCGGCACACGTCCCAGGGGCATGCATGTCGGCCCAAAAGTGTTGCTTGTGGATCAGTATTCTGCTTCTGACGGTGATTTGTTTCCTTACCAGTTCCGGAAATATGACCTCGGCCCCATCATTGGTGTCAGAACATGGGGAGGCGTTGTCGGGATACGTGGTTCATTGCCTTTTGTGGATGGCGGCACACTCAGAAAACCCGAATTTGCGCATTACGCAGCCGACACAAGCCAATGGATCATCGAAGGGCATGGTGTAGAACCCGATATCGAAGTGTGGAACGACCCGTGGAAAGAATTCAATGGTGAAGATCAACAATTGAACAAAGCCATTGAAACTGCACTGGAAAAATTAGAAAAAAATCCTCCTGTTATTCCTGGTGTACCTGATTTTCCGGACAAAAGTGAATAGGCAGCCTCGTCAGAAAAAATTTAAATTATTTTGTTATGAAATATAATCTTTGTATTTTTACGCTATAAACTAAAAAAAGAAAAGATTATGAAAAAATTCAGTATTTTTGCTTTTGCTGTAATATTCAGCATGTTCGCCATTTCATGTAACAATGGTGAAAAAGACAAAGAAGAAGAAAAAACACCCGAAGAAGAGACCAAAGCACAAATCGTTGATCTCGAAAGTTTCAACGAAGCGTATGAAACCCTTGAATTTGAGACTTGCGATGAGTATGGAACGGCAGTTGACCATTATGCAGAGGTGTATTTTTCAACACTTGACAAAGCAGTTGAAGGTGATGAAGATGCCATCGCTGAATTTAAAGAACTGCATCAAATGCGTAAGCCATTTGAAGAACAAGCAAAAAAGCTTGAAGAATCATGTCCTGATTTCATGACAGAGCTCGAAGAAAAATATGAGGGTAAATTGGAAAACAGAAAGGATGACATTGATCAGATCGTTGCCCCTGAAGATACCAAGGAAGAAGAAGATGATCTCACTGAAGCTGATGAAGAAGTAGAAATTGGTGAAGATAAAAAAGCAAAAAAAGAGGTTAAAAAACAAGACCTTAAAGTAAAAGACAGGGGTTCCATTGAACAAAAAACAGAAGATAAACAATCTACTGAAGAGGATCAGGATATCGAAATGTAATTGTCACATTAATATGTTAATTTAGGGGCTTAATTAAGCCCCTTTTTTTATGCTGTCAATATGCATACCAATATACAATGAAATTTCTGAAAAACTGATATTTCAGCTTAGCAGGCAATTACACCAGCAAAATATTAATGCAGAAATTATATTGTTTGATGACGGTTCAGAAAAACCCTTAAATAAGGTTTTTGCAAAATTAAAATCTGCCCCACAAGTTAAAATACACAGATCACCTGAAAACCTTGGCCGTTCCGCAGCCAGAAACCGGCTTGCAAAGCTGGCATCATTTAATTATATGCTTTTTATTGATGCAGATTCAGAAGTACCGGATGATGATTTCATTAAACGTTATGTACAGCATATAAAACCTGACATTGTCTGTTGTGGCGGCACAATTTACCAACAACAAAAACCTGAGAATAAGTATTTTTTAAGGTGGAAATACGGACATCTGCGTGAAACCATTGAAGCATCACAGAGGCAAAAAAATCCCTGGCAACAGTTTACAACCCACCATTTTCTCATTGATAAAGCTCTGTTTTTGTCCATTGGATTTTCCGAAGAAATTGAAGGCTACGGACATGAGGATACCTTATTCGGGTATGAATTAAAGAAACGGCAAATCCCCGTTTTACATATTGACAATCCTTTGTACCACACCGGCCTGGAATCATCTCAAGTCTTTTTGAATAAGAGCAAAAATGCCATTAAAAACCTGGTGCATTTATACCACAAGTTTGAAAATCACCCCACATTTATTGATAATGTCAGGTTGCTAAGGTTTTACCAAAATCAAAAAAAATGGAAACTTTTGTTTTTATGGCGTGCTGCTTACCATATTTTCCGTAACCCAACCGAGAAACAACTAACAAGCAAAAAACCGGTGGTGTCTCTTTTTAATTTGTATAAGTTTGCTTATTTTGCATATCTTATCAATAAAAAATAAGCATATGAAAAAACAATACCTATATGTACTGATCTCAGGAATACTTATCCTGGCTGGCTGTTCAACCATTCCCTTAATAAACCGCACCCAATTATTGCTTGTTCCTCAGGTTGAATTGCTGAGCATGAGTTATAATAATTACGATCAATTTCTTGACACAAGCAAAGTTTCAATCAATTACACACAGGTTAACAGGGTAGAAACAGTGGGCACGAATATTTCTGAAAGCGTAGAATCTTTTCTCAAGAAAAATGGTTTGGAAAAAAGAATAGAACAATTTGACTGGGAATTTAACCTGGTTGAAAACGATGTTCCCAATGCGTGGTGCATGCCAGGTGGAAAAGTTGTGTTCTACTCTGGCATTTTGCCTTTGTGTAAAAATGATGATGGCATAGCTGTGGTGATGGGACATGAAATTGCCCATGCCGTAGCACGACACGGCAATGAGCGAATGTCGCAATCCCTGATGGTACAAGCCGGTGGTATGGCTTTATCAGAGTTTATGAGTTCAAAACCTGCAGAAACACAAAAAATTTTTATGGGCGCATATGCCATTGGCTCACAGGTTGGTGTAATGTTGCCGTATTCGCGTAAGCATGAATATGAAGCTGACAAACTGGGGCTGATATTTATGGCCATGGCAGGTTATGATCCCAATGAAAGCATTAAATTCTGGACACGGATGATGGAAATGGGCGGGGCAAAACCGCCTGAGTTTTTAAGTACACACCCGGCTGACCAAAAACGCATTGACAAAATGAAAGAAAACCTGCCCGAGGCTATGGAATATTACAAAGCATCCGTTCACAGATCATATTAGAACGCCTCGTTTATTCCTAATATGCTTTTTGTTTGCATATCTTTTGGCGTTTTTATTGTTAATCCCATATTAACCATATTCTCCCTTACTCCCTCATTATATTAATATTAATAATGTTCAAACACTTACAAACGAATATTAAACGCCAGTAAATGGTTTTTAACCGACTGCTGGGTTTTGCAGGGTGTATGTTTGCACTGAGCTGTTGAAAAAAAACGCTTTATGGCAAAACAGCTAAATGAAATGATAAATTAATTGTTAAATCAATCAGTCCGAAGTCCGAAGTCCGAAGACCGAAGTCCGGTGACCGAAGTAGAAACACGAAAATTATGAAGTTTAAATTTGAAAAATTAATCATTTGGCAAAAAGCCATGGAATATGGAGAAGCAATAAACATGTTATCTTACAAATTTCCAAAAGAAGAAATGTATAATCTTTCTTCTCAAATTCGCAGAGCCGGTGATTCTATTGCCTTAAATGTTGCTGAAGGTTCAATTGGCCAATCCAACCCTGAATTTAAAAAGTTTATGGGGTTTTCGATTCG
>JBNJGX010000264.1:0-3924 GCA_051748025.1 Bacteroidota bacterium | reverse complement strand
ACTATAGTAAATAATGATATTAAAGCATTAATGGAGGCTGGGAATTTTTTTCTTAATGTTTCCATTGATAGCATGAATAAAACCACCTATGAACAAATTCGAAAAGGTGCTTCATTTGAACAAGTGATGAAAAACCTGAACTATTTTATGGATTATTCCAAAAGAAAAAACACAATACTCAGCATGCCTGTTTGCCCGCTGACATTAAATTATAAAGAATTACCGGACATTGTCAAATTTTGTAATTCACATGGAATATTTTTAGATTTTGTGCATGTTTTTAATGCATTGGATGTGAATTTACAATATGCCAAAAAGGAAGTATTGGAAGAAGCTTACAGTATTTGTTCAAAAGCTCAATTTGATGTGAGGGATCAAGCTTCCGAACATAATGTTAATATGTTGAAAGCACTTTCTGAAAAAATACGTTTGTGGATCAGGGAAAAAGAATTCAGGGAAGTGTTTCTTTCTGATATTAACCCAGATGAAACAAGTTTTTCCAAAGCAATGCAGAATTTTGATAATAAAATTAAAAATTACCTGTATGCTAATTATGATAGAAATGAAGCTGAAACCAGGTATGTTTTATGGAAAGAAAAAAAAGATGATTTGTTCAGGCAATTGCCGGATTACCTGCATGCTGATGTTTTTTCTCGTCCCTTTTTTGAAATTAACACGCCTGTTTGGTATCAGTATGTATCTGGCATGCCAATGGATGAATTGAAAATTTTGTTACAAAGTTTTGCCGAACGTATTATATCTGATGTTGGGTCATCTGAAAATTAATATGGCTGTATTTTCAAAACAGGACTGATTGAATTTAATTGGACAAACGATAGCACCATGGCATGAAAGCGGCATAAAACGATAGGGAAATGGAAGAAAAAATATGAAAGAAATATTAGATATCGAAAAAATAAGGAGCCATAAAGCATTAAAGGTTTATCATTTTTCATCTCGTGCTATCGTATTATTCAGAATAGAGCATTAGAATAACTTAGGGAATCTTCCGGTTACTCATTTAAAATTATATTTCAGGCCTAAATTCAGTGTCAACCATTTTGTCAGCCACGGGTCATACCAACCACCATCTATCTGAAAAAAATTTCCATAAGTCATTATGCCGGTAGTAATTCTTGAGAAAACATTTAACCTTTTTATTAAGATTGATTTAATTTCAAATTCATAAAACAAATCCAGTCCGATTTTATTGTTTTTGTTGAAACTTGAATTAAATGTTCTCTGGTTTATAAAATTATCAGGATTAGGCCGATAGTGGGTCCTGAATGTCTCTTGAGAAAAAGTAAAGTAGTTTAGTGAAACATTCGAACCAATCAAGAACATAGATTTATTATTGTCAAAAATTGTATAGCCATAACTAAGAATAAATGAAAGTTTTTGATTTTCTGAATGTATTTTGTCATAATAATATACAGGGTAAAGCGGCCCCATTGAAAACTCATCTATTCTAATCTTGTCATAATCTGCATTTTTTATCACATGACTTAAGTGAATGGAAATTCTGTGATTGTTGAACGATTTAAAATTATATCCCACCCCATAGCCCGGAGCATTTTTAAAATCATCATTGTCATTGGTTGTAAATAATCCCGACAATTCAATCGACTGTGCTGTTATTGTACAATAACCAATAACCAGTAAAATGGTAAAAAAATATTTCATAGGTTTACATGTTGTTGTAAAACTAAAAAGAAAAGATAAGTAAAAAACATCAATTCACAATGATTTTTTGTTGGTGATCCTGGTTTTCAATTTCCAGTTTTACCATGTACATGCCCGATGGTAATTTGCTCAAATCAATAAATTGTCCGGGGGATTTTTCCTGATACACCATTTTCCCGTCCACATTGAACAACTGTATAAAATCGGGCTTAGTTTCCGATTGAATAAAAAGATGATCTCCCGCCGGATTTGGATAGATTGTCACATCTTTCTTTTCATTCACAGGTGTGAATACCCATTCATCCGTTTCAAGTACACAGCGTGCTTCAAAAACTTGTGTCTGGCTTTTCCCCCCGGGGCAATAAACGATAACGACCAACAGGTATTCATTTCCATTTACGATCTCAGGCACACTGTCCACAAATGTATATTCTCCTTGTTCAGAATAATAAATCAGATCAATCATGTTTGCAACGGTATCAGTCAGGTTGGCTAAAACGCTATCGGCAGGCTGCAACCCATTGATACAGGTATCTATATCAACCAGAATCAAACTGTAGCAAACGTTCATGTAATCATCTTTATAGACCTCTACGCTATCGTTACCAAAATAAAAATTGGCTGACACATCATAATGCCCCGCACTGCTGAAATAACAACTTGTATCCTGTGCCCATGCATGCTCCGGGGTTCCACCTTCAAAATACCAGTGAATGCTGTCCGGCATGGGTGATGTATTGACATACGAATAGAAATTGACCTCCTGTCCGGTATAGGTAAGGTTGTCATTGGCGTAAAAACTCAGGCTGTCGGCATAAAAATTTTCCTGCACATGAATGTAATCCGTTTTACTGTAGCAATAGGCTGTATCGGGGGTATAAACACACAAACTCACAGAATAATCACCAAAATAAGGGTAAACAATGCCGGAAGGATTTTCATCAAGGGACTCTCCCGGGACAGCACCGGAAAAATACCAGTGCACACTGTCAATCGGTCCGGTGGACATGTTGTAAAAATTCAGTGAAGCGCCCTCAATGGTGTACTGGGAATTGACCGTAAAATCCACATCCAATTCAGGCTCATCACAACACACATGAATGGCATCTTCGGCACAATAAACGGATGTATCATTCAAATTATTGATTTCAAGAATAATGTCGTAATACCCGGACTCATCATAAGTAACTTCCTGGACAGCTTGCGCAGATGTATGGGGGTAACCGCCGGGAAAATAAAAATGCCTGGCATACATGTTTCCTTCACTGGTATCGGTAACCATAATGCTGCCTCCGTTTGCAATTAATGTATCGCTGATTTCAAAACCGGCATTGACCATGCCTATAGAATCAGGATAAGGAGGACAAACTGTCATGCCGGTATTCAAGGGGTCAAGCCAGGGAGCTAATTGGTTTTCGAATTCAGTCCCATTCATGTCCCAATGGTAAGAAAACCGTCCGAAATAATCAGGTGAATCAAGTGTATTACAACCTGAAGTGCCTCCCGTCAGGGTTCCAACCAGCAAGCCATTTGCATTGAACAATGGCGCTCCGCTGGAGCCACCTTCGGTAACACCATGGCCGGTGGTGGTGGCACTCCAATTCAACTCTAAATGTGCATTGACCATCGCACCTGACCAAGTAGCCTGTACAGGATGCTCTGTGTAGGTACTGATTTTTTTCACATCGGCTGACGGGTGGTGAATGGTCACCCCTGAATACATATTCGATTCAGTCAGGTCCCACCCGTTATAATAAACTTCATAGCCGGATGGTGGTGTAGTTAAGAGTTCCAACAACAGGAAATCGCTACCACTTTCATCACTTCCAGCAGCTAACTTATCTGCCCCGATAATAACATCGTAATCAGGTTCAGCCGCAGGGTCTGTACAGGTTGGAGATTCAAAATTGAAATAGAATTCCCATTGGTCGTGGTTGGTTTCGTTAGCACCACAATGGTAAGCTGTCAGAAAATAGGGCGTTCCATCATTGGCTGTATTGTTTACCAGTGAACCGGAACAAAAACCACCGCCCATGCCAGCTGGGATATATATTAGAGCAACGCCTTGTTTTTTCTCCTGCCAATTGGCGCCTTCTGCACAATTGACATTTACATTGCAATCGCCGCTGTCACCAAAGCCGTTAACACGTTCATTACGATATGCTCCAACCAACGCATCCACGCCGCGGTAAAACCATGAAAGGCCGGAAATTTCAAGCTGTGGTTCCCCTGAAACGCCTG
>JBNJGX010000263.1:0-3932 GCA_051748025.1 Bacteroidota bacterium | reverse complement strand
AAATATTCCACAGACCTGTTTAAAGATGAAACGGAACAACTAACAGCCACGGCATACAACGCCGAAGGAGAAGTCAATGATGTGGACTTTTCCTGGTCATCGGCCAACACAAACATTGCTACCGTTTCATCCTCAGGTGTAATCACCCCTGAGCGTACAGGCGAAACCACTGTAAGTGTCAGTGCCAATGGCATCAGGGCTCATTGTGAGGTACTGGTAAATCCTGATACATTGGTAATTGTTTCTCCTTTGTACAAAGATATGGAACAGGGCGAATCTCATCAGTTTGAGGCCACCGCTTATGAATTGTCACGTTCCGGCCTCGGCCAAACTTATGATATTGATTTTAACTGGTTTATTCCTGATTATGGCCCCGGTTTTGAAATGTTCAACATAGCCACCGTGGATGACAATGGCAATGTTACCGTTGAACAGGATGCTATGATGGGGATGAGTACTGTTCTGATTGCTCATGATCCAGCAAATGAATACGTTGCAGGTGGCGCTATGATTATGGTAAACATTGGAATGCCTTATTAATTAAAATAAAACATTTAATTTAAGTGTTGTTATTATTGGCAAGAATAAATTAGAAATAGGCCAAACGATTATCAAACCCCCAAAATTGTTGTTACAATTTTGGGGGTTTTGTTTAAGCATTAAAAGCATCATTTTCTGCAAAAAATATTGTATTTTAAAATGCAGTAAAGGGCTTTGAAACCGTCTTTGGCACTTATTTTTTTTCCTTCCTCGTAAGTTCTGCCATAATATGATATCCCTATCTCGTATATCCTGATTTTTGGATAGCGGGATAACTTAGCTGTTAATTCCGGTTCAAAACCAAATCGTTTTTCTTTTAGATTAAAGCTTTTAATTATATCTGTCCTTACAAGTTTATAACAAGTTTCCATATCTGATAAATTCAGATTGGTAAAGATGTTTGAAAATAAGGTTAAAAACCTGTTCCCTATTGTATGCCAGAAAAATAATATTCTGTGTGGGTTATCCCCTTTGAACCTGCTCCCATATACTGCATCAGCAACACCTTTGACAGCAGGCTTTAAAAGTGCATTAAATTCTTGTGGGTCATATTCAAGGTCTGCATCCTGAATAACAAGATAATCCCCTGTAGCTTCTTTAATTCCTGTATGGAGTGCTGCTCCTTTTCCTTTATTTACGTCATGCCTGAAATATTTAATATCAATATCCGGATGATTCTCTTTATAATCCTTTGCCACTTTTTCAGTATTGTCTTCTGAGCAATCATTGACAACAATTATTTCTTTGCTGATATTGTTAATTAAATTTACATTGACAATGCTATTCAGAATATTTTTTATCGTTGCTTCTTCATTATAGGCAGGAACAACGATACTAAGTTTTTTTATATCCATGAGCGTAATAATAATTGCTACAAAATTAACTTTATTTATAAAAAATTAAAACATCATTAAAGATTATGCTTTTATAAATGGCAGATTTATGATTGGTTACAGTAACAATCTAAAAATACAAAAGTAAAATCTGTCATTGTTTATGACGATCTTTCGGATTGGCTGCTGATTTTCTTATTAAATACTGATTTAATACGATATATGGGATTGCCAGGACAAAGGCATAAGTAGGGATAAGGTACCTGTAATTATTTATCGGATGACCTATTATCGAAAACGCATAATACCCAAGCAAGAATAATATAAAAATACCCAAAATTCTTTTCTGTGTAAGATTGAAATCAAACCATTTAAATTTTACAATAACCCATATAATACTTCCTATTAATACCAACCACCTGATATAATGAATAATCTCCCAGACCGGATTCATACTGCTAAAAAATGTGCATTCATATTCATATTTATCAATGTCTAAATTGAACCATTGTTTTTGAAGTTTATCAGGTTCATAAACTTTTGGGTTTTTTATATCCCAGTATTTGAATAACAATCCTGTGTTCATCAAAATATAATGCCGGAAAAATTCCAGGGGATATTTTTTGATTAACATTTTACCATATTCATTGTACAATGTACCTGCATATACCCATCCTTGTACATATTGATAACCTTTATCGTTGGCTATTTTTAGAAAAGCTTTTTTGCCGGGAAACTCTTTATCCCACATAAAATAAGTTTTTGTGATATTATAATCGTTATATACAGAATCCGGAAAACTTGTTACAACTTCATGAATATACCTGAGTTCTTTGTCTTTTATTTCTTCCGGCTTTAGATCAATATGAGGAATTATTGATACGGCATTATTGGCAAGGGCCCATCCGCTAAAACCAGAGAAAGTCTCTATGCCTGTATGTTTTTTCATATCCCTTTTTGTTTTGTCAATGGTATTGATAATGACAAACACTGGAAGTAATGACAGTATAACTGCAAGAAATTTATTCTTAATAAATAACAGAAAACATGCAAGCGAGATAATGGGGTAAAAAAGGGCTACGTATCTTACGTTAAAGGCAAAATATAGCACAACAAGATGAAAAATGATAACCAAAGCATTTACATAAGCGTGTTTGCTGCTATTAAACCATAAAGCACTGGTAATAAAAAGCAGGGTCAGGGAATTGAATATTGACTCACTCATTATCAGATTTGTGACATATAATGAGTGAGGGCCTAATATCAGGATAAGAGCAAAAATATAAAAAAGCATTTTTTTAGCCGGCCTGATGAAATATTTTAAACTGAAAATAAAAAACAGGGTACACAACACATGAATAAAATATTGACCAAAAAACAGGAAACTTATGCTTTCAGAAATATTATGGAAAAAATTTATAAACCATGAGTATCCAACTGGCCTGTAACCTCCTATTTCCATGGTTTTGGCACAGAGGATGTAATTGCTGCTGTCATTTGTGATATCAGGATATGGATAGAATATGCTCATCAGAACATATATGACAGCATAGATTAGTAAAAAAATACCCAATTCTGTTCTCTGTTCTTTCTCCCATAGAAACTTGAAAAAATTAAGCCTTGAATTTAATTTTTTGTTCCCCTTTTTTCCAGTTTTCTTATTTTTATTCTTTTTCATATCTCCAACACGCTTAATTAACATTTATTACAGATACAATAATACCCAATCCAAAAAACATGTAAATATAAAAATAATTCCATTTATTAAAAGTACATTATCATGCCGTTTATTAATTTTTTCGGAAAAAGTACTGAAAAAGAAATACACAGATGCCTTGATATAGTCAAGGAATTCTGAATGGAAAAATCTCAGTCACCTGTTTGGCAACAAAGCATAAATCACGTGTTTTGCTGTTTTATTCTGTTATGAAGCTTTGAATCAGCCATGATAATTTCCCTGATAATTCCTTTAAAGGTGGCAGCTCCAGAAAATCCTCACGTAGTTGGTTAATGCTTTTTAGTTGACTTTTTCCTTCGTATTTGTCAGCATACACGGCAAATAATAAGGCTGTTTTTATTTGCTGGCTTTTGAAACGGGATTTGTGGGGACTGATCTTTCCCGGATGAATATGTATGTACCGTTCATCGTTTCCCTGCCGCATCAACCAGCGTGATTTGTCAGAAACCGGTATGACTTCATACATGGATACCGTTTCCAGCCAGTTCAGATAGTCCTGTTGTTCAAAAATGCCTTCGCGTTTTAGTTGTGTTTCTAAATCGTGACATATCCTCACAACGGACAATTTACCTGTGTATATATCTGTAACGGAGTCGCCTATGTCCAGCATATACCGCCGTACATTTTCCGGGGGCATTTTTTGTAAAGCAGGGATGTTGTCCTGAATGTATCCGAGGTGATGTTTCCAGGGATTCAACAAAAAAGGAAATGGTATGTCTTGCAGATACTTATACATACCTGCGAAAGGTACAAAATTATTGTTTACAGTCAAAAGGCTTTATAAACACGTGCCAGCGAAAACCCGGGGGCATCAAGTTTCA
>JBNJGX010000262.1:0-3939 GCA_051748025.1 Bacteroidota bacterium | reverse complement strand
TTTATTGAATTGCAGGATTTATTTGCTGATATGCAGGATCGAATAGAAAAAGATTATCATCAACTCAGGCAATATACGGAAAACATGTCGCATGAACTTCAGACCCCCCTAAGTATCATACAAAATAAATCAGAGCAGATACTTGCTGACAACAACCTTAGCGGCGAACAAGCAGAAAAAATCAAAACCATTTATTTTGAAAGCAGACAGCTCTCACGTTTAGGTAGTACCTTGAACCTCATAACTAAAATTGATAATAAGGAATTTGGAAATATCGTGGAAATAAAAACAGCACCAGTCATCAGGCAACAAGTAAACCTGGCCAAAGATTTTGCTGACAACAGGAGATTGTCTTTTCAAATAGACGTACAAGAGAATCATTGTTTTACTATTGATGCCGACTTGTTGAACATTTTACTTCGCAATCTGATAAAAAATGCCATTTACTATGCCAGCGAAGGCAGCACAATTAGTATTGTAACAGAAGATAATAAATTGGTGATCAGTAACGAAGGTGACCCAACAGATTTCTCTGCAGAGGATATTTTCAAACGCTTTACACGTGGAAAGGATTCTGCTTCATTGGGACTGGGTTTGGCTATTGTTAAACAAATATGCCATATCAGTGGTTTGGATGTTACATATGCGTACAGCAACAATAGACACATATTTACAATCAGCGAGCAATAGATGTAATGTAGATGATGATTTCTGTGGACAATTTCTACCATTTTTCTACAGAATTCATTACTAACTTGCAGCCGCAAAAATTAAACGTAAAGAAGAAATGCATTTATGAAATATATTCACAGTAGATTACTACTGATAAATCTGATAATCATAGCGGCCGTGACAAGCAGTATTGCAGCGGGTGATTTGACTGAAGCTGAAAAAAGACACCATGTACTTACCGGCAAAATCGTTGACAATAGCAGTGATGAGCCTATGGCCTATGTTACCATCAGTTTGTTGCATAAATCAGACAGCAGCATAGTAACCGGGACAGTTACCAATAATGATGGTAGTTTCCGGTTAGAAACCAAAGATACCGGTAATTACCTTTTACAGGTTTCATTTATGGGTTTTGAAAGAAAATATATGCCTGTAGTAATAGAACAAGAAGACGAAGAAATCAATCTGGGAGAGATAAGGCTAAAACCTGCTTCAGATATGATTGATGAGGTAACGGTTGAGGGTAATAAATACGCCATGGATTATGAGATTGATAAGAAAGTAATTCATGTTTCAAAACAACATTCAAACATTTCAGGAACAGCTGTAGATGCACTGCAATATGCCCCTTCAGTACAAGTTGATATTGAAGGAAATGTGGCACTGCGAGGGAACAGTAATTTTACTGTCCTTATTGATGGCAAACCCTCCATACTTGATGCTACCGAAGCCCTGGAACAAATACCTGCATCATCAATCAAGGACATAGAAATCATCACCAATCCATCAGCCAAATATGATCCTGAAGGAACCGCCGGTATTATTAATATCATTACAAAAAAGCGTAGCCTGAACGGCCTCAGTGGTATAACACACATCAACGGAGGGTTAAACGACAAGTATGGTGGTGACTTACTGATCAATTACAAAACTGACCATGTGAAATTATTTGTCAGCGGAGATTACAACAAGCGAACATATCCGGGTTCCATGGAAAATGACAACCGTTTTTATACCGGGGATACAACATTTTATGTACAGGCTGAAGGAGACCGCGAACGTTCACGGGAAAGATACAGTTTCCGGGCAGGTGTTGAATGGTACCCTGATGAGTACAACACATTGAGTTTAAGTGCTCGTGCCGGAAGCAGAAGCTCAAAGGGCAATTATCTAACCGAATACAAAGAATGGAATTCGGCGGAACCGGATGTGCTGAATTACCTAAGCAATGAAACCGGTGAGCGTGGTGGTGATTTCTTTTCTTTTCAAACAAATTACACATACCAGTGGAATTCCGAACATAAATTTGATGCTGAGTTTAATTATTATCAGCGAGATGGCAGTGATGTAACCATGAACCAGCTTGAAAATGAAGAAGGCATCATTCAAAGTGGACAAAAATCATTAGAATACGGGCCTTCAAGTGGAATACGATACCGGATAAATTACAAGAAACCATTTAGTGATGAGCTAAAAATTGAAGGTGGTGTACAAGGCCGCTACCGTGATTCAGAAGAAATCAACGAGATACACCAATTTGACACAGCCGCATCGGAATACAATTTGCAAGAAGAATACAGCCATGATGTAAACTACATGCGAAACATACATGCCGGATATGGTCTGGTTAGGGGTGAAATCAGGCAGCAATTTGGTTATCAGCTTGGCTTGAGGGGGGAATATACCTACCGTGACATTCAGCTTCTTGACACGGGTGATGAGTTTTTGATTGACAGGTGGGATTTTTTTCCGACAACACATATTTCGTATAAACTGAATGAAACCAATCAGATTATGGCCAGCTACAGCCGGCGTATTGACAGGCCCCGGGGCTGGTTTCTCGAACCCTTTATTACATGGTCGGATGCCTATAATGTAAGAAAAGGGAACCCTGATTTGCAACCTGAATACACAAATGCCATGGAGGTTGCTTACCAGAAGGAGTTTGGCAAGCATGCAGCATCAGTAGAATTGTTTTACCGTACGACAGATAATAATATTGAGCGCATCAGGCGTGTGTACCGTGAAGATATAATGATGAGTACATTTGAAAATGTGGGGAAAGAATTTTCACTTGGCATAGAATTAATGGTTAACACCGAACTATTTAAGTGGTGGGAAGCCGATATCACGGGAAATTTGTATGACTACCGTATCAAGGGTGAGCTTGACGGGCGGGATTTTGATGACCATGGCCTTACCTGGAATATCCGCTGGAATAATTCATTCAGGCCGTGGGAAAATACTGTGGTTCAATTCAACCCTTCTTATCATGGGCCTGAAATAGAACCACAGGAACGGGAAACAGCATATTTTCGTGTTGATGGCTCCATTCGGCAATCGTTCTTTGACAAAAAATTGAAGGTAACCTTGCAGGTAAGGGATATTTTCGGTACAGCCAAATATGAATCTTATACTGAAACACCGGAGCTATATAATTACCGGCTATACGAATACAAGTCACCCATCGTGATTGTGAGCATCAGCTACTCCATTAACAATTACAAAGAAAGATCAGGAAATGGAGGAAGGTCCGGTGATGAGGTGATGGAAAATGAAATGTAATGGAAGATAAATCAGAGGGATAATTCAGTTAATGGTTTATTGCGTTTTCATGATTTTTACCAATTCTATCCGTGTGTCTCCTGCCCTGAGTATCTGGAAAGATAAATTTTGATGGTTGGTATCAGAGATTATTTCACCCTGATCAGGAAAACTGCCATGCAGGTAAAGGATGTAACCGGCCAGGGTTTCATACTCATCAGAAACTTTCAGATTAAAATCATATTTTTCATTGAGGTAATCAATTTCAATTTTTCCTGAAAAAACATATGCACCGCCGGGCAATTTTTTTTCAACGATATCCACAGTATCATATTCATCTTCGATTTCGCCAAATATTTCCTCAAGCAAATCCTCAATCGATACTATGCCTGATGTACCTCCAAATTCATCCACCACCACGGCAATGCTTTTATTTTCCTTAATAAACAATGTCAGCATATCGCGGGCCAGCATTGTTTCGGGAACAATCAGGGTTTTTCTGAGCATGTTTTTCACAGATGCAGGTGATTTAAACAGATCATGGCTCCTGACATAACCAACGATTTGATCAATATTGTCTTTGTAAACAAATATTTTTGAATATCCTGAATCTATAAATTTCCGGGTAAGTGTTTGGATGCCGGAATTGATTTCCACGGCCAGGATTTCTGTACGTGGTACCATACATTCGCGCAGACGTATATCGCCAAAATCCAGTGCATT
>JBNJGX010000261.1:0-3942 GCA_051748025.1 Bacteroidota bacterium | reverse complement strand
TTCCACCTTTATCTCATTCTCCTTTGCAATCTTGTTTCTTATAAGTTGCCATCTCAGGTCTCTCAGGAAGCTGTCAAAATCTTTTTCAACCTGCTCTTCCGCTTAATAAGCAAAGGTTGAATCTACGGGAAACAGCCATCCTTGTTAATGCAAAAGATCCTGAATTGATCAATAAGATAAAAGAAGGCGCAAGGGAATTAAAAGAAAAAGTATATGGCAATCGAATTGTGCTGTTTGCCCCTTTGTATATTGGCAATAAATGCAAAAATGATTGTACATATTGCGGATTCCGGGCATCAAACAAAGATGCAATCAGGCGAACGCTAACAGATGAAGAGATCGTAAAAGAAGTGGAGGCACTTGAGGATAACGGACAAAAACGCCTGATACTTGTTTACGGTGAACATGACGATTATGATGCTGACTATATCGCACACACAGTGAAAACTGTTTACGGTGTAAAGAAAGGAAAAGGCGAGATACGGCGTGTAAATATCAATGCCGCCCCGCTTGAGATTGAAGGATTTCGTACGGTACGTAAAGCCGGAATTGGCACATATCAGGTTTTTCAGGAAACATATCACCCCGAAGCATACAAACGTTACCACCCCCGCGGTCCGAAATCTGATTATGAATACCGCTTAACATCACTCGACCGCGCACAGGAAGCAGGGGTTGATGATGTGGGAATTGGTGCACTGTTTGGTTTGTATGACTGGCGCTTTGAAGTATTGGCAATGGTACGGCACACCAACCATTTTGAGGCTTGCTACAATGTGGGGCCGCATACCCTTTCTTTTCCCAGGCTAAAAGATGCTTCATCGACAAATGTGCCCGAAGAGTATGTTGTCAACGACGATGATTTTGTGAAATTGATAGCAGTACTGCGGCTTGCTGTGCCTTATACAGGCCTTATCCTGACAGCCCGAGAAAATGCCAAAGTCAGGGATGAAGTGATGAGCTTTGGTGTAAGCCAGATTGATGGGGGAACAAAACTTGAGCTGGGCTCTTATGCTAACAGCAAAAATGAAGCACAAAACCTGAATAAGGAACAATTTGCCATCAATGATAACCGCTCACTGAATGAGATCATTGATGAACTGCTGGATAAAGGTTATTTGCCCAGTTTCTGCACAGCATGTTACCGCCTGGGAAGAACCGGTGAACATTTTATGGAATTTTCCGTTCCCGGCTTTATTAAACGATATTGTACACCCAATGCCATTTTGACATTGAGTGAATATCTGGTGGACTATGCACCGAAAGATACCGCTGAAAAGGGATGGAAAGTCATTGATAAAGAAATAGATAAACTTGAAGGCTTTGACAGAAAAGAGGAACTTAAAAAACGTATCGAACGTATCAAGCAGGGAGAGCGTGATCTGTATTTTTAAAAAATAATAATTATGGATGAAATCAGAATATTGGGTATTTATGTAATGGACCGTATTAAAGAAGCCGGTAAAACACAGGAAATCCTGTCTAAATATCCGGATATCATTAAAACCCGGCTCGGTTTTCACGAAGTAACTGAACAAACCTGCAGCCGTAACGGGACAATCGTGCTTGAATTGTACGGAAACAAATCAGAATGGGATGATCTTGAAAAGGAACTGAAACAAATTGAGGGTATTCGTGTGAAAAACATGAAATTTGCTGTTTAATACAAGGAAAAATTATGGAAAATCATTTTAAATTATTGGGAATACTGGTGCGTGAACCTGAAGTAAACACAACCCATTTGCAGGATATCCTTACTTCATACGGATGTAATATTCGCACAAGACTGGGGCTTAATGGCCCGGAAACCAAAAAAAATGCTTTAATATTACTCGAACTTTATGGTGATGAGCAGGAACAAAAGCATTTAACCGCTGCCCTGAAAGAGCTCCCCGGCCTTGAAATACAAAGCATGCAGTTTTAGGACAATGACGGGCATATTACACATATCACGTGCTGCCAGTATAGGCATACATGGAACTGTACTTATTCATAAATCCAAAGTGCGTCTGAATGCAGCTCAAATTGCGTCCCAACTGAATGCATCAGAGCATCATGTTGCCAAGGTTCTCCAAAAACTTGCAAAGGGGAATATATTAAATTCCCAGAAAGGCCCTGCCGGTGGCTTTAGCCTTGCCAGACCTGCACGGCATATCAACTTATTGGAAATTTATGAAGCTGTTGAAGGCCCTTTATCAGAGAATATTTGTCCTGAAAATGCTGAAATATGTCCTTTTGATAATTGCTTGTGGGGCAATTTTGGCCGGAAAACCGGTAAAAATTTTAAAACTTACCTTCAGGAAAAATTGCTTGCAGAGTTATAATAAGCCTGGCCTGTTTGGTCATAAATATTAAGCATTTATCAATCCTGCGTATTTTTTTATATTGAGGCCAGCATAAAAAGTTAAAATAACATTTTTTTTACCAAGCCGACAGGCACTTTGGCATCTTCGCGTCTTTTTGTGGGATAAAATGACTTTATGAGTATCCGTTTGTTTACCTAATATCTTTCAATGATTAGAAAGCACTTTATCATTAACTTATTGTCAAACTACATTTTATCAGGACATCCAAAAATTACTATGTAAAACTTTATTATTATTCTTAATCTAAAATCTATGTTGGCTATGTGTCCTACTGTAAAAAACGGGGCAGATGCCGGTGTGGAACCACATAGTCACAGTAGAACACATAGGGTTTCACATAGGGTTTAAGCAATAACAATACGATAATTTAGGTAATCTTCCAGATATTCATATGACTTTTCAGACTAAATTCACTAATGATTTTCATAAGTTACATTTAAAAAACCTATTCGGTTACCCCAGGAAATGGGGGCTTACAAAAACCATAAAAATACTGGGCTATCTTATGATCAACAGCCTCTTAAAATTTACAGGATAATCACTGCACTTCACCTGGTAATTAAAGCCAACTCTTACTAATAATCTTCATTTTTTATTTTATCTCTCTAAATTCTTTTATATTTGCCACTTAATCAAAATTCAACAATTATATGAAGAAAAAACTTGCAGTTGTAGCTTTTGGCGGAAATGCACTCCTGAGAGCAGGACAAAAAGGAACCATTGAGGAACAGGAAAGCAATGTGCATGAAACCTGCAATAACCTGACAGCATTGATAGAGCAGGATTATAACATTGTCATCGGCCATGGAAACGGCCCTCAGGTCGGAAACATTCTTCTCAGAAACATTGCCGGTCATAAAATGTTTGATCTTCCGCTTATGCCCCTTGATATTTGTGGCGCTTATTCTCAGGGATTTATCGGGTATATCATTGAACAGCAAATGAGAAATGTACTCGAATCAAAAAAAATGAAGCGTGATATCCTCACCCTGGTAACACAAGTGCTTGTGGATAAGAATGATAAAGCATTCCAAAATCCCACAAAACCCATCGGCCCTTACTATAAAAAAGAAGAAATGGATGCGTTGAAAAAAGAAAATCCCGATGATGTATATGCCGAGGATCCAAAAGGAAGGGGATTCCGGAAAGTAGTGGCTTCACCTAACCCTGTTGAGATACTCAACAAAAACAGCATAGAAAAACTTGCCCGTGACGGAAACATTGTCATTACTGTCGGCGGTGGCGGGATCCCGGCATTTTATGTAAAACCCGGCGAAATGCAGGGCATCGATGCTGTCATTGATAAGGATTTGGCATCATCAATGCTGGCGACACAAATCAATGCCGATGAATTTTATATCCTTACCGATGTTCCCAAAGTGTTTATCAATTTCAATAAACCCGATCAACAGGCATTGGATGTCATTACTGTGGCAGAGGCAAAAAAACACCTCAACAACGGGCAATTTACCGAAGGCAGCATGGCCCCTAAAATCAGGGCAGCCATTCAGTTTATTGAACGCGGTGGTAAAAAATGCGTCATCACCGAATCCAAAGAACTTGGTAAAGAAAATGT
>JBNJGX010000260.1:0-3958 GCA_051748025.1 Bacteroidota bacterium | reverse complement strand
TAAAAATATGCGGTTTCCTCATCAAACCCTGAGTTCAAATCAGAAGCGCAGTGGTTTTGTGGCTGCTTTTTCACCAAATGGAGATTTCAAAAAAGCTGTCGCGCTGGATGATGCTGCAGTAGTTAGTCCTGAAAACCTTTTGGTTCAGGGAAATGATATTTTTGTAAGCGGCAAACAAAATGCAGATTCAAAAGATGAGGTTTTTGTGCAGAAATTTAACGCATCACTGAAACCGGTATGGCATGAAACCATTAAAGCAGATAAAACCAGCAAAGCACTTGAAATACAATTGGATGCGAAGGGTAACCAAATCAGTAACTTTAATATTAACCCGCTCGAAGTTCATGAGGATAATGCATTGCGTGTTTTATCCGATGGCAGTCTGCAATTGCACGCTCACAAAACAAGCCCTGTTTATCATAAAGAAAAACCGGCAGAGAATTTAAGTGCTTATGATATGGCAAAAATATGGAAAAAACAAAGCAATGAATACCGTGAACAGGCCTATCATACTTCGGTTTCCGGGCTATTGGGTTTTATAAATACGATTCAGACACATCAAAGGGATATTAGCGGCAATGAAATTGTTGCCAGCCTGAATGCATTCGATTCCAATTTTAGCACCAAATACGCCAGTCTGAATCATAACCTGAAAAAAATTGACAAAATTATCTGTGACGATGATATGCTTACCGTCCGTATCAAAGATGGAAAAAGCATTACGCTCGGATCTGTTATTTTATCAGATAACTGTAAAATAAAATTGAAAAATTACCACAGTGGAAACCTTAAAATGATATTTCTATCAGGAGCCCGCTATAAATCCCTTTTCAGAGAATACCCTGTTCACAGCGTCAAAATATTTAAAGCAAATGGTGACATGCTTGTGGAATATAACAAAAAACATGAACAAACCCTTTTATCAACAGCAGAAGATATCTTAAAGTGACAAAATGTAACTGAACCCGGATTATTTTTTTGTCGAAGTTGAGAATAATTATAAATTTACAACCAATTAAAACCTGTATGTATGAAAATAGTCATCAATTTCATAGTATTAAGTTTACTGGTTATTGTTGCCGGATCTTGTGCACATAAACGTCTGGCAAAAAAGGCGTCTGAATTTGAAGAACAAGGTATGTACGAAGAATCCTCGGAGTTGTACTATCAATCTGTGTTGAAAAAAAATTCCTACATTGATGCCCGTACAGGATTGAAGCGAACCGGCCAGCGTGTTATTGATGATACGTTCAGCAAATTTACAGAAGCTTACAATCAGGGAAATAACAAGGAAGCGGTTTATTATTACCTTGAAGCCAGGGAATTTGAGGATAAGATCAGCAAGGTGGGGATTGAGTTTAGCGTTCCTCCTTATTATGAAGAATACTATGATGAGGTTAAATCTAACTACCTTGATGACAAGTATTTTGAAGGGAAAAAGCACCTGAATAATGAAGATTTTGACAAAGCAGAAGATGTTTTCAGAGAAATAGTGGAAATTGATGAAAATTATAAAGATGCCAGCGATAAATTAAATGTCACAGTATATGAACCAAAATATCGCCAGGCTGTGGATTATATGGGCAAAGGAAAATACCGGAGTGCTTATTATCTTTTTGATGAAATTCTAAAGGGGCTTGGGGATTATAAAGAAGCCTCAGATCTTAAGGCCGAAGCACTGGATAAAGCTACGATCAGAATTGGGGTGGAAGATTTTAAAAACAGTTCTAATCGAAAAGACATTGATGAACAATTAAAATCAAAGCTGGTGCAGATGCTGAATCAATCTAATAATCCCTTTATTAAAGTAGTGGAATACGCTGGCCCCCAAAAATACCGCTCTACAAGAGACAGAAGAAATAAGTCGCTTCAGCCGGATGCCATTGTTAAAGGAAATGTGCTTTCTTGTAATTATAATATGGGACGTCTGAAGAAAGAAAGTAAACCGGGGTATTTGAAAATCGTTACCAAATACAAAGACAGCGAAGGAAATACAAAAACAAAAACACGGTATGAAAAAGTTACTTATCATGAATACCATATGCAACGAGGTGTCAGCATAAACTTTAATTTTAAGCTGGTGGATACCAAAAACAATGAAATCCTTATCAGCAATAATTACAACATGAGCAATAAAGACAACATCCATTATGCCAAATATGATGGCAAAGAAAAAGACCTTGTGCCCGGATACTGGAAGCACAAAAACTCAAAAAGTGATGAAGATGTTATAAAAGATAACCGAAGGCATGTCAGGGCTTTACAATCGTTGTTGTCTGCCCGTAAGAAAATTAAAACCCATGAAGCACTGAGCAACGAATTGCTGAATGAGGTCACGAGCAAAGTTGTTAGACAAGTGAACAATTACAATCCTGAACAATGAAAAAACACTTGATATACCTTATTATTATCACGCTGACAGGGATAACATCATGTGGTATCTTTAAGAGTACACCCAAGCCTTCGGGACCTAAACCTGATTGGGTAGAAACACGGCCAAAAACCAATATGTATTACATTGGTATTGGCTCCGCTAAAAAAGCCGGTTTATCACCAAATGCGTACCGGCAAAATGCCAGAAATGCAGCATTGAATGCATTATCAAGTGATATATCAGTTGATATCTCTTCAAGTTCAGTAATGTCAACCATAGAAACAGAATATGATCTGAGTCAAACTTACGAACGGACAATCAAAGCTTCCAGCGACAAAAACCTGAAAGATTATGAAACGGTGGATACGTGGGATAGCGGCGTACATTACTGGGTATATGTGCGGCTTTCAAAAGTAAAATACAAAGAACAAAAGAATAAGCAAAAAAATGCTGCCATTACAAAAGCAAGCGACAAATTGCTCCAGGCCAGAAAACATATGGATGAACCTAATTTATACGATGCCATCCATACTTATATTGATGCGTTTAGTGATTTGTCAGATTATCTGGCCGAAAGTACCTACACCGAAATTCAGGGAAAGCAACTTGATTTGGCCACAACGGTTTACCGTGAACTGGTTGGGTGTATCAACAGCATCAGATTAAAAACTGAAAGGAACCCTGTACAGGTGACTAGCGGCAAATATATTCCAACTTCTTTGTTGCATATTTTTGTTGAAGATGATGCCGGTAACCCGCAGCCAAACCTGCCGTTTAAACTAAGTTTTAGCGGTTCAGGCCTGAATGATAATAAAGTTACAACAGATCAGAATGGTAAAATACAGGTACCCATCAACAAAATCTATTCTGTCAATCAACTTGAAACCCTTAGGGCTGAACTTGATATGACACAAATATCACGCATGACAAAAGATATATTTATCCGCACCCTGGTAAAAAAAATACCCCCGCCCAATTACAGCCTTAAATTCGAAATCCTGTCCCCAAAAATATTTGTTGAAACAAACGAGAAAAATTTCAACAAGCCCATGGATGAAAAAGTGCTTCATGATGCGATGATGAATGCCATATCGAAATATAATATGCGCATTGCAGATATAAAAGAAGAGGCAGATTATTTTATTAGTCTCGAAAGCGATACAGAAGAAACAGTGACAAGTTCTTATCAAAAAACAGCCAACCTCAACTATACCATCACCATTTATGATGAAAATAACCGCATTGTTTACCGTAAAGATGAAAATGAAATCCAGGGGTACGGAAACGATTACAAAGAAGCCGCTAAGGAAGCATATAACGAAGGCGCTAACCGTATAAGAAGAAAAAATTTTGATAAGATCTATAATGTCGTTTTTACAAATTAGCGTTAACCCAAACCGCCTGACTGGGAGGCAGGAAATCCAAAATCCAAACCTGTACCGACGGATGACGGTAGTTCAAAATCCAAAACAAATCCCAAATTTCAATTTTCATAATTTTGGCTGCCCTCGTTTGCACAAAATTTCAAAAATCAAAACCCAAAATACAGAACCCGAAACACGCAAACACGAAACCCAAAACACG
>JBNJGX010000259.1:0-4005 GCA_051748025.1 Bacteroidota bacterium | reverse complement strand
TAGAGAAGAACGCCCAGTTGGTAACAGCAAATATATATCAGCTGCGCGAGTTTAACGCGCCAGAGAAGCGCAGCCGCTATATATTTTCGAACCGTTACCCCTTTAACAAATCACGCAATCAGCGTCAAATATTTTTGCAACATGATAAACACAAATGACATCTGGAACAGCATAGAAACCGGGGATGCAAAATTTTCACACGAACAGCTAAGCACCTTGCCTGAGGGTGCCCGCCGGTACCTTAAGCATGCCATAGCGGATAACACACCATTGGCCACGGCTGTCAGGTTAACCATGGCCGGGGAACTAAAACTCAACAACACCTGGTCTGCATTTACAGCAGAACAAATCATTGCCGCGGATAAAGGATTTATCTGGCAGGCCTGTGTATCCCGCGGGGCTATGAAAATATACGGCCATGACATGTTGTGGAATGGCAAAGCCGAAATGAAATGGAAATTGTTGAATCTCATCCCTGTCGTGAACGCCTCCAACCAGGACATTTACAAATCCGGCATTGGCAGATATGCCATAGAAAATATCTGGCTGCCGTCTGTGCTGGCACAAGCAGGAAGCTGGAAACAGCCCGGCAAAAACCACCTGGAAGTCAGCTTTGAGGCCTTTGGCAAACCGGTCACGCTCACCATGCATATTGAAGATAACGGGAAATTGAAGACCGTTTCGATGCAGCGCTGGGGCAAGCTGGACAATAATAAAACCTTTGAGTACATGCCTTTTGGCGGCAACATGCTGAAAGAACAACAGTTCGCCGGATATACCATTCCCACAACAATCAACGTCGGGTGGCTTTTTGGAACGGATCAATTCAAAACCAAAGGTGAATTTTTCCGTGCTGATATAAAAGAAGTGAGTTTTAAATAGTGAACATAAGAAGTGCTTTAATTTGGTCATCGCAAGTTAACCAATCCCCCCTTTTCAAGAATTTCTCAAGCATGTGTTTTAAATTATTCTGAACTTTGTTCATTGTGCTTTGTTTCATGTATAAATGTCAGCCTCTATTGTTAATTAGAACAAGGTAAAGACTGACCAATAAGCAGGATGTACAATATAAAAACAGGAGGTTAATATGTTTCACGGGATGAATGGACACGGATGGTTTCCCGGATGGGGATGGATAATAGGACTTATTCTTCTCATAGTGGTAATCTGGGTTATTGCAAAAATGGTAAAGGGGAATAATCAAATCCAGGAGAGCAACAAAACCCCCCTTGATATTCTGAAAGAAAGATACGCCAAAGGAGAAATAGATAAAGAAGAATTTGAAGAACGTAAAAAAGATTTATAAAAAAGCATTGACATGGTGCAACACGAAAAACATGATCACAAACAGGGAAATCATAAAGATCATGAACATAGCTCCCATGACCATTCCGCCCATCATGCCATGATGATAAAAGACTTTCGCAAACGCTTTTGGATTTCACTTATAGCAACCATCCCGATTCTTGTCCTTTCACCAATGATTCAGGGGTTGCTGGGATACAACATTGCTTTTAGTTATTCAGGTTATGTCCTTTTTGCCTTGTCGGTATTTGTTTATTTCTACGGGGGCTGGCCATTTCTCACCGGATTGGTGGATGAGTTAAAAAAGAAACAACCAGGAATGATGACCCTTATTGCTGTAGCCATAACGGTCGCCTTTGGTTACAGTTCGGCCACTACTTTTGGATTGGAAGGAAAAAAATTCTTCTGGGAACTGGCAACACTAATTGATATTATGCTCCTCGGCCACTGGATTGAAATGAAATCCGTTATGGGCGCTTCCCGGTCCTTGCAAAAGCTGGTTGAAATGATGCCTGCCGAAGCGCATTTGTTGCAAAAGGACGATATAAAAGAAGTAAAAGTTGATGACTTAAAAAAAGATGATTTGGTGTTGGTGCGCCCCGGCGAAAAGATTCCGGTAGATGGTATAATTACAGAAGGGGAAAGCTCCGTGAATGAATCCATGGTAACCGGTGAATCGAAACCTGTAAAGAAAAGCAAAGATGAAAAAGTCATAGGGGGAACGATCAATGGAAATGGTTCATTAAAGGTACAAGTGCAACAAGTTGGGGAAGAAGCTTATTTAAGTAAGGTCATCAACATGGTTCGTGAAGCACAGAATAAAAAATCAAAAACACAACACCTGGCCGACAGGCTTGCTTTTTGGTTGACCATTATTGCTCTCTCCGTCGGAATTGGTACACTTTCGGCCTGGTTAATCTCAGGGAAACCTTTTGTTTTTGCCCTTGAACGTATGGCTAGTGTAATGGTCATCACGTGTCCACATGCACTGGGCCTGGCGGTTCCGCTTGTGGTTGCCATATCCACATCTGTTTCTGCGCGTAACGGTTTGCTGATCCGTAATCGTACTGCTTTTGAAAACGCCCGGAAAATCAGTTTGATGGTTTTCGATAAAACCGGTACGCTCACCAAAGGAAATTTTGGGGTAACGCGTTTCGGAGCTTTGAATAACCATTATAATGACAAAGAAATACTGCAGCTTGCAGGCGCACTGGAGGCCAAATCAGAGCATCCGTTAGCGGTTGGCATAATGGATAAAATAAAAAATGAAGACATTAAAGTGCCGGAGGCGGATAATTTCAATGCCATCACCGGCAAAGGCATTGAAGCCGATGTGGAAAACAAAAAAGTGAAAGTAGTCAGCCCCGGATACATCAAAGAACAAAACATTGAAATTCCAGGGAACGCTTATAACAATAAGCAGGAGACTGTTGTTTTTGTGATGGTAGATGATGATCTGGTTGGCTTTATTGCCATGGCAGACGAAATCAGGGAGGAATCCTATGAAGCTGTGAAAATATTGAAAAACAATGGCCTGAAATTGTATATGATTACAGGCGACAACGAAAAAGTGGCCAAAAGCGTGAGCAATGAATTGGGGCTTGATGCCTATTTTTCCGGGATTCTGCCCGATCAGAAACTGGAGAAAATTAAAGAATTTCAGCAAAAGGGGGAATTTGTTGCCATGACAGGTGATGGCATCAACGATGCGCCTGCACTGGCAACCGCCGATGTGGGTATTGCCGTGGGTTCGGGCACTGATGTAGCAGCCGAAACAGCAGATATTATACTGGTAAACAGCAACCCGGTTGACATAGCCTCTTTGGTGGTTTTTGGAAAAGAAACCTATAAAAAAATGATACAGAACTTTGCCTGGGCAACGGGCTACAATGTAGTTGCCATCCCATTGGCTGCCGGCGTGCTTTACAGTGCGGGAATATTGATAAATCCGGCATTAGGCGCGGTATTAATGAGCCTGAGTACAGTTGTAGTAGCAATAAATGCACAATTGTTGAAACGGAAAATGATTGTAAACCATGAATGAACTATGAAGTATTATATTGGAAAAACCTTAAATACAGATTTTGAATCAGCCATCTCAAAAACCAAAGAAGCCTTACAAAAAGAAGGTTTTGGTGTGTTGTCTGAAATAGATATCCATGAAAAGTTAAAAAGTAAATTGGATGTGGATTTCAGAAAATACAAAATACTGGGGGCATGCAACCCGCCTTTGGCATACCAGGCCTTACAAAAAGAAAATAAAATAGGCACCATGCTACCCTGTAATGTCATTGTACAACAACTTGATGATAACCTGGTTGAAATTGCAGCCATTGACCCTTTTGCGTCTATGCAGGCAGTAGAAAACGAAGCATTGTTAGAATTGGCAAAGCAAGTTAAACAGAAATTGGAAAATGTCATTTCGAATATAGCCATTAATAAATGATTGAAGTATTGCTATTGTCAATATCCGGCAATAATACGCTATATGCACTATGGGCAATTACGAGGCTTGTGTGCAAATTTCCAAACCATATTTCCTGAAAAATGATTTGAGATTTGAACTTTGAGCTTTGGATTTTTTTATAGCTCCAATGCAATAAACAGGGGGACAACAATTTCACCCGGACAATGTCATTCACAATAAGAAACACCAGCAGGGTTTTTGTATTATGTTTTTTTTCAATTACATTAGAACCC
>JBNJGX010000258.1:0-4013 GCA_051748025.1 Bacteroidota bacterium | reverse complement strand
AAATGACTGTTATAAATACGAGCCTGCCTGCCGCCCGCCTGCCGGACGGGCAGGGCAGGCAGGCGTAACGCAGAAATCGGACATTATGGACAGACACTAATTAATGTGATATCTTCGGACTCCCGTCTTCCGTCTTCTATTTAAAAATCAATTTGCAGTTTTGCCATCACCGCAAAGGGGTAGATGTCGGGATTTTTGAGGTGGGATAATCGCCAGACAGCATCAACGCGCAGTATTTTTAAAATGTTACTTACCCCTGCATTTACTTCCATATATGGTAGTTCCCTTGTATCATCAAGTGTTCTGAAATCATGGACGGTTGACGGAAAAACAATTACATCCCTGTTGTTTTCGTTTATTTGGCCGTAAGTTGCTTTAAACCCGATGTGTTCACGCCATTCAAGTTTACGCATGAGGGGAATATGGCTCAGGAAAAACCCTTCGAAACGGTGTTCGGCATAAACTGACATGTAGGTATCAGAGACAAACTCATAAAAATTCATCAGGTTGAAAGCGTAATCATAATAGGCAAAGGATTGGTTTCCTTTGTGCACAAAAAGAAAGGGGAAGGGCGCTGTTCCGAAAACCTTTCCGCCTTCCAGTGCATAATGCAGTACACCAAGTGGATATAATTGTATTTTATGTTTGTAATTTAAGCTGACAGAGAGGTATTCATATTGATTTGAAAAATAATTCATAGGGGCATAGCCCAGGTTTAGATTGATAACTGGTTTTTTGGTTCCCAGTGATATGCGGTTAAATTTTCCACGTACAAATTTTTCCCCGGGCGCCAGGTGAAGCCCGATGTTAAATTCTGTGGATTGAAGGTGATCTTCGGTTTGATATGCAGGGGGGTCATCCGAAGTGTTTTCGGGCAATATTTGAAAATCATGGTTGGGGCGTGCAAAAATGTTATTGGTCTCCATGCCTGCAAGCAGGCTGATGCCTTCAATAATTTCATGTTCATAATGAATGTCCCAGTTTGTAGCCATGTACATATGTATATCCCCGGGACGCCGCAGCAGGGTTCCCAATACATTGTCCGTACGTAACGCATTGAGCCTGTCGCCCATTTGAAGGTAATCGTGTGCTGCAAAAAAATGGATGGCCCTGCGGGGAAGCACATTAAACATATAGGTAAAACCGCCGCCGTATTTCCATGCTTCGTCCCCGAAACCGTATGCCCCGAAAGCTTCAAGTTTAAGTTTGGGTGAGAAATCTGTATTCGTTTTAAATCCGAACCGCAAACGTGTGCCTTCAACAGGGTTTGCTGAAATATAAGAATATATCGGTCCCAAATCCACAGGCCCTGCGGTGTAATATCCTGTAACAATCGTTGTCAATATAGTTTCCCAGCGCTTGAAAGCTTTCACTGTTTTGATGGTATCCACCATATCATATATTTCAGATTCCCGTTTTGTCAGTTTTTCAGGTCGTTTGTTTTCCCAGAAATCTTTATCTGTCATTTTTACACTATCGGTATATATCAGGTTTGATGGGTATGATTTGTCAAATACCGATTTGTCCACTTCATTATAAATTTTGTGATTTGAATAGTGGCTTGTTTTTCTTCCAAAGAAGCCTTCTCTGGTGTCCACCAGGTTAAAATCCACAAAAATCCTGTCTTTTTGTATCAGCCAGATGCTGTCTTCAATTTGTACATATTGTTTTTCCGCCACAAGTGAATCCACAAAGTTAATGTTGGCAGTTTCGCTAAGGCTGACTTCAAATCCTTTTACTGCAAACGTCGTATCGTTAATCCAGACATAACCTTCCATGGTTGGTTCATGTTTTCGTTTTGGTTCAAACTCAAGGCGGTAACACCAGCGGTTATCCTGATAGCTTGTGTCTGTAAGCTGATAATTATAATATGCTTTACCCATTCTGCCAAGTGGAGAGATAAACCCTTTCCCCAGCACATTAATAACATGTTTATATATGTCCACATCCTGATACATATCGCCGGTAAATCGTTTCAGGCTTTGGTTGTTGATACCTGAAATTTTGTTGGCTTTCACAAATTCAAGCTCTTTTTTTGGTTTTTTTCTGTAATAAATACTGGAAAAGCTTTCTGAAATGAAAAAAGGAATGAAACTTTTATTGCTCACGTCGGCAGTATCAACGTAATCTTGCAAAAATTCAAAAGATTTTGTTAGTCTGCTTGAACCAAAATCCCCGCTGATATTGTTAAGATCAAACTCCAGTTTGTTATACACATCATAGGAATAATAATCAAGGTTTTTGGGTTTATTAATTTTCCTGCGTTCCTGAATAAGGTCCAGCAGGATATCTTCGGGTTTCTTTCCTGGCATTACCACCACTTCGCCCAATTGGATACCCACTTGTTGCATTTCAATATCAAAATGTTGGTTTTCCTGTTTTTTCAGGGGAAGGGTTACCTTTTTATATCCAAGATAACTGACAACAAGGGTGTCCTGATGTACCGGAGACTTAATCCTCAGTTTAAAATTTCCGTCAATATCTGTTGTGGTGCCATGTTTTGAATTTTTTATGCTGATGTTTACAAAGGCAAGGGCTTCTCCTGATTCTGCATCTTTCACATTACCTGTAATTGTTGTATGTTGACTATAACCCGGTAGTGCAGCCCCCATCAGCAAAAAAACAACGATATGTAAAACGGTTTTAAGCATATATCATACGATGCCTTCTTTAATAAGATCATGCATGTGAACCATACCCACGTATGATCCGTTTTCAATGACAATAAGTTGGGTGATGTTATTCTTTTCCATGATTTTAAAAGCATTAACAGCAAGGGTATCAGGTGTTACTGTTTTTGGATTTTTGCTCATAAGGTCTTTTGCCCGCAAAACATCTAATTTGTCGTATTGATGTTGCAACATGCGCCGGATATCTCCGTCTGTAATTATCCCGGCAAGTTTTTCCTCTTTTGTCAGTACGGCTGTTGCACCAAGGCGTTTGCTGCTGATTTCGGTTATAATGTTATTAACTGCAGTGGTTGTATATACCTTTGGAATTTCGTTATAAGGATAGATATCCCTGATTGTCAGGTATAATTTTTTCCCCAATGATCCGCCGGGGTGAACTTTTGCAAAGTCTTTGGCCGTAAATCCCCTTTGGTTAAGCAGGCATATGGCCAGGGCATCACCAAGGGCAAGTTGGGCTGTTGTGCTGGATGTCGGTGATAAGTTATTGGTGCATGCTTCCTCGCTTACAGTAGCTTTTAGCACAAGATCGGCATGGGTGGCAAGGAAAGAATTTTGATCAGAGACAATAGCAACTATGGTATTATTGAAAGACCTGATAAGTGGAATCAGTACTTTAATTTCAGATGTATTTCCGCTTTTTGAAAGTATCAGTACAATATCATCCTGTTGAATAATGCCCAGATCCCCGTGAATGGCATCGGCAGCATGCATAAAAATACTTGGTGTGCCGGTTGAATTGAATGTAGCCACAATTTTATGGGCGATGTTGGCACTCTTTCCAATCCCCGTCACAATTAACCTGCCTTTGGACTTGTAGATCAGTTCAACAGTTTTTGTAAAATCCTCATCAATATACTCAACAAGGCTGCGGATGGCCTCTGCTTCTTTTAATAAACTATCCTTTGCGATTTTTTGTATTTTATCCATATCATATAACGTATTAAAACATGTTATAAAATTAAGATATTTCATTTAGTATTGTTGAAAAAAACTGATAATTTCTTTGTAATTTCTCAAATGTTCGTTGATAATTTAGTTTTACGGCATGGGAAGAAAAAGTCTAAATTGTCAGAAAATCAATAAAATATGGTCATTTATTCTGTGTGATACCGTATAGCGGTTACAGGGGACTTCTAATAATTCTTTCGCATCAAGATTTTCAGCGTTTTTCATAGACAATGCAAATTTTTGAAGCACTATCGGGATAATGCAAAAAAATTTAAAGCAGGATATGAGAAACGCTGAAAACCCTAGGGGAACAAATTTTGTGGAACTGACGAACGAAGCAAGTGCAGAGCCAAAGCCGCTGCCCTGGGATGTATC
>JBNJGX010000257.1:0-4037 GCA_051748025.1 Bacteroidota bacterium | reverse complement strand
TCCGGTATTATCTGTGTATCCAGAAATGATTACCGAGCTTCCTGTGGGTATTTTTGGTGTTACAATATCAGTAAGGTACGTATCATAAATATTAATGGCTTCAGAATTGTCAAATTCGTAGATGATACTGAATCGCATTCCTTCTTCATTTTCGGAAGGAGTCCATAATACCATGTTCAGAGAAGTATCCTTCTCCACCACCAGACCATCATTCATTTTTGAAATCATTTTAACTTTGTAAGTGCCATCTGAATTATTGCCGAGAATTGCTTTCCCGGGTATAGCCGCCTGATTCAGGGTGTATGGCCCAAAATTTTGCTGGGTCCCGTTTTCATCAATTATCTCAAGCGACCACGTTTCAATGGGGTTTATACCTCCATCCACATTGAAAGTCACATAGCTTTCGGGGGGAGCGACCTGCGTTATGCTTAATTCAACCGGTTTTAACGGGGTGTTCTGACCACTTTGGAACTCCATCATCAAAGCTGGCGATTCGCTCCAAATAGAAACACGGTTATCCCCTTCACGTTTATTGCTATTTTCATACTTAGAACCGTATTTATCTGAAGGTGTTCTGGGTTTTAACCGACCTTCGGTATTGATTCTTTCAGCATCAATTTCAAAAATATCAACAAGGTATTTCTTAACCGATTCGGCCATGGCCAATCCTGTATCTATTCCTTCCAGTGATGCTCCGCTTAGCCTGACAACTGCCGTGGGATTTTCCGCCATACGATCACCGAGAATGTTCAGAATATTATAATATGCTGTCATTTGGCGCGATGAGCGACCAGACAGGTTTTTGGGCAGAAATACTTCCAGTTGATCTTCTTTGAATTCTTTCACCTGATTTTTTGTAAGCAACACATAGCGATCCGGAATTTCTGTTGCCATTAAATCAAAAAATACATAATTGTGAATCGGAAATGTTTCCCTTACTCTCCGTTGCACCGGAATATTTTCAGGTGCATTAACTGTAAAGATGACATTTTCTGTTTTATTACCTATTCCCAAAGGCTTCATCAGATCAACGGTGTATATATCGCTTCCGCCATTGCCATTGCTTCTGTTTGAAGAAAAGTATCCACTGTTCAGTGTTTTGTTTATGATGAAAGAATAATCATCAAAACTTGTATTCAGTGGAAAACCTGCATTGTAAACATTATTGAAATCATCACCTTTTTTTTCGCTCATAAAAATGTCAAGTCCACCGAGTCCAAAATGTCCGTTAGAGGCAAAAAACATCACATTGTTATTTTCCTCAAAGAAGGGAAACATTTCATCACCTTCGGTATTGATTGATTTTCCCAGGTTTCTGGGTTTTCCCCACTTTCCATTGGCATCCTTTTTCGTTATATATAGATCTGCTCCGCCAAAACCTCCAGGCATATCACTGGTAAAATACATTACTTTCCCGTTGGATGACAAACACGGGTGCCCCATTGAATATTCATTGTTGTTATATTTAAAAGGCTCAGGTGTTGACCATTCACCTTCTTCAAAATTGCTGAACCAGATTTGCAGTTCTATAATACGATCTGTGCTTTTATCGGAATAGTTGTTTCGTGTGAAGGCAATGGCTGTCCCATTGTTACTGAAACTTGCAGGACCGTCGTGCATTTTTCCATTCAGCCCTTTATCAAAGACTTCCGGTGATGATAATTGATTTTCATCTACTTCAGAAACATACATATCCCAGAAGGGTTTCCTGTTCCAATTGAACTTTTTAACTATAAATGAGGGTTTTGATCTGCTTGATGCAAAAACAATTTTATCCTTATAATAGCAGGTACCAAAATCATCAGCTTCTGTATTGATATCCAAATGTGTTATTTTATAATTGCCATCATCTTCCAGGAGTTCGGGAAACAGAGCTTTATTCGCCATATAATTAGCTACACGAAGATCATTTGGTCTTTTGTCGCTGAATATATCCATCCAATGAAAGGATTGTTCATATTTGCCATTTATTTTCAAAATCATGGCGTAGTTAAAATAATCCTCAGGCAGAATTCCAGCTTCATTGCTTAATAAGTCTTCCCAGGCATTCTCCGCCAGGGTATTCTGTTCCATATTATGGTAACTGATAGCTAAATTGCGTTGTCCTTCAACACTTAGGTTTTTGGTGCGCAAATATAGGTCAATCGCCTTATCATAGGAATAACTGAAGAAATATTTATTTGCCTTCAACTCTCTGTTTGATTTTTCAACAGATGCCGTAGTATCCGGATATTTTTTATCGAAAGATTCCGTGTTTGAAATTTCCTGTCCATTGCTGTACATAGAAATCCCTATGATGGTCAATATTGTAAAAACTATTTTTTTCATGGCTATAATCTTTTAGTGAAAATTAAAAGTTTCGGGGTGAGTGGATTTGTTTGTCATCAAAGAATGTAAAATCATAACGAAGAACCAGTTCATGGCTACCACCATTATATCTCATCGTTTCTAAACCATAAGACCAGTCATATGAATAGCCAAGATGCAGTTGTTCTGTTGCGTCAAATCCGACCAAAATGCCGAATGAATCTCCGGTACGAAACATCCCTCCAAGCAGAAGCCTTTTCATGATGATAAAGGATGCCGTCAGGTCAGCTTGTATTGGAGCGGCACCTGTTGCTTTTATTAACATTGTCGGCTTTAATTCCAAATTCTCTGAAAGATTAAATAATGAACCCGCAATCAGGTAGAAATGTCTTTTCTCTTTCCCGATAAGCGTGGTTCCGTTTTCATTTTCAAAATAGTCGTTCTCTAATAAACTGGGTACAGAGACACCAGCATAAAAACGCTCTCTGTAATAATATGCACCAAAACCGAAATTGGGTGTGATGTGATTACTATTATCATGTAGAAATGCAGGATCATCTTCCTGATCCAGAGCTACAGAGCTCAGTTCTGCCTGAAAAATATCAGCCCCGGCACTTAAACCAAGTGCAAGTTTTGATTTTTCTGACATCTGCATAATGAATGCAAAATCACCATAAATGGATGTGTTATTTGTAGGCCCGATTTTATCATTCATTACTGATAAGCCTACCCCGATATGTTTGTTCCTTAGCGGGGCGTGCAAACTCAGAGTCTGTGTCATTGGGGCGCCGCTGAACCCAACCCATTGCGAACGGTGAAGTGCTGTTACTGTCAGGGCATCTCTGCTTCCTGCGTATGCAGGATTAATCACCAGTGTATTGTACATGTAGTGGGTATACATTGGAACCTGTTGTGCATTCAAAGTTAAGCTCCCAAAGGCTAAAACCGTTATTAATGCTATTTTTTTCAGTGTTTTCATATCGCTTTTTTTTAAATTTTTAAATATTTTGCTCATCACTTTATCGGTTGAGGTAAATGGTCCCTTTATAAACGTCCGAGCCATCGCCCAAATCGAATATGTAGAAATATGTTCCGACCGGAAGTTTACCATCGCCAATACGTATTCCCATTTCAGAGCTTCCATCCCAGTTATTTGTATAAGGGCTTGCTTCGAAAACTTTGTCACCCCAACGATTGAAAATAACAAGAGTGTTTTGTGAATATAAGTCAATACCTCTGATGACAAATTCATCGTTCACCCCGTCGCCATTGGGAGAAAAGCCTTCCGGTATATTTATATCACAATTTTTAACAATAATATTGATGGATGCTGTCTCAGAGGAACAACCATTGACTGAAACGACTATGAAATATATACCTGCATCAGCTTGTGTTACTTCTGAAATTATGGGATTCTGATAAGTCGATGAAAATCCATTCATACTGTTACTATTCCAGGAGTACTGCCCGTTATCCACTGATTCCACTGTGAGATTTAAATCAGTGCCGGCGCATACCGGAGAATTACTGCTCACAACCGGAAGTGCCACGTCATCTACAACCGTTAATTGCGTTAAAATAATGCTGTCGCATCCGTTGACTGTTGAAAGCGTATCATTGTAATCACCTGCAAGCGTATAGGTATTTCCGTTGAACGTGTAGCTGTCGCCGCTGCAAATTGTCTGTGGATTGTCGGTACTGTAAGCCGGTTCAACGGTTAATTGCGTTAC
>JBNJGX010000256.1:0-4059 GCA_051748025.1 Bacteroidota bacterium | reverse complement strand
AACACGGAACACGAAACACGAAACACGGAACACGGAACACGAAACACGAAACACGGAACACGGAACACGAAACACGGAACACGAAACACGAAACACGGAACACGGAACACGAAACACGGAACACGGAACATGAAACACGGAACACGAAACACGGAACACGGTAAACTTATCATATTTTCAGCCCCGTCGGGTGCAGGGAAAACCAGCATTGTACAATACATGATTGAACAAATTGAAAACCTGCATTTTTCTGTCTCAGCCACAAATCGATCCAAACGCAGAAATGAAACAGATGGCAAAGATTATCATTTTTTAAGCTCAGAAAAATTTAAACAAAAAATTAAAGACAAGGCATTCATTGAATGGGAAGAAGTTTATGACGGCAGGTATTATGGCACACTGAAATCCTCAGTTGATGAACTTCTCAACGAAGGAAAACACGTAATATTTGATGTGGATGTTGTGGGAGCCCTGACCCTGAAAAAAACATACGGCAAACAAGCTCTGGCGGTATTTGTCAAACCACCAAGCCTGGAAACCCTGTCCAGAAGGCTGAATCAACGGAAAACCGATTCGGAAGCTGATATCCGCACACGCATTAGAAAAGCGGGATGGGAAATGAAATTTGCCGGCAAATTTGATGTGGTTATTATTAATGATGACCTCAACCGGGCTCGACAGGAAAGTTTAGAAAAAGTAAAAGCATTTTTAAATTCATAAACATCATGCAAACAGGATTATTTTTCGGCACTTTTAACCCGGTACATCACGGACATCTGATGATTGCCAATTATATGCAGCAATTTACCACCCTGGATGAGATCTGGTTTGTATTAACACCACAAAGCCCTTTTAAAACAGAAGCAACCCTTTTACCCGGCACTGAACGATTGCATATGTTACAATTAGCAGTGGGAAAAGATAAACATTTAAAAGTTTCTGATGTCGAATTTGGCATGCCCAAACCAAATTATACAATAAAGACACTCGAATTTCTGACAAAAAAACACCCCGACCATGAATTTGTGGTTTTGACCGGCAGTGACAACCTTATGGATCTACACAAATGGCACCGGATTGATGACATACTGGCTGGTCATAAATTTTATGTTTACAGGCGTCCCGGTTTCACTACCCCCTCACGCTGGGAAAAAGCCATCAAAAAAGGCAGTATTAAACTTTTTGATGCACCGCAACTGGAAATCTCTGCTGGCTTTATCCGGAAATCAATGGCTGAAGGAAAAAATTTATCACGATTTTTGCCGGAAAATGTGTATCTTTACATTACAGAAAATGGTTTTTATGAAAGCTAAATATTGTTTACCATTCATACTCGTTATATTAATTGTGCTCTGCGGTTGCGGAAAAACCGATGAAGATGAGCGAATGGAAGAAGATATAATCGGATACTGGATTGCCAAAACAGAAAATGGCGATCCGGAAAACAATATCCCTGATTATATCTTTGAAGAAGATAACGAAGGTTATACAACCCTTAACGGGTCAGAAGATCCCATGACATGGGAAATTACACGCGGTCAACTGAAAGTATATTATGACGAAGCACCTGATTATATCATCGGATACGACAAATACAACAGCCGTTCACTCTTTGAGGTCCACAAACTCGAAGGCGATCACCTGGAAGTAACCCAGTTTTATAACGACGGTTTCCAGGCTGACTTAGATTTTTACAAGGATTGAGCAATATTTATTACCCTGTTATTTACTTGATAGATATAGATATTATGTATATGCTTCGGCATGCATGAATTAATGCAATATAATTGGTGTTTTAAAAAAATAATCCATTTTATATCTCAATTCAATGTCGTTAGATTATCAGTAAAAGCTGTGATTTCACCATTGCCCGGTTCGATATTAAAAAATTGCAGGGTAGCATCAAGGGTAGAAAAACAATTAACAGTTTTACCAATTTGTTGTGAGATTTCAAGGTATAAATAAAAATAAGCTGTTTCACCTGGTGTAGATACCAGTATGGCTTCTTTCGCATCCAGTGGTTGTCGTTGATCAAGAGTGTTCCGAATATATTTTACTTCATTTATTATGCCTGATTTAGAATTTTCAATATCAATATATGCATTACGAAAATCTATCAGGCGATTTGGTACCGACTGCAACAGTTTGTTATTATATTGAGCTTCAATACAGGACAATATTTTTTTAAGGGTTATATGACCTTCGTAAACAACCAGCACCATCTTATGTTCCGGGAAATATCGATAGCCTGTTGTACAATTTTTACTATCCATTAAATAAGTTTGTTTTTCTGATATTTTTACAAAGAAAACAATTTATTCGTTTTCACACGATAATTACCTGAATTTTTAAGAAAGCGGAAAGTTAAATGAGAAGAACATTACTCAACCTGTGATTTAAGCAAAAAAAAAGACCGCCTGCTAAAGACGGTCTAAAGTTTAAAAATTAAGAATACTTTGTATGTTTGAAATTACGCTAATTTCACATCTACAGCATTCATGCCTTTACGGCCCTCGGTTAATTCAAAAGTTACTTCGTCGTCTTTGTCAACTTCATCAACAAGACCACTTACGTGTACAAAATACTCTTTTTCTGATTCTAAGTCTTTAATGAAACCATAACCTTTGGTTTGATTAAAGAATTTTACAATACCTTTGTTCATAATAAATAAAATTAAAATTTAGTTCATGGCAAAGATATATAATAATTCAACACACACAACATAAATCTAAAAAAAAATAAAATTTATTTCAAAACCTTCTGATTTCAATCAGTCAGATACTTAAATTTCATAAATTTATTAAAAAACAAAAACAGGGGGATAAACATTTTTCTGTTTATCCCAATAAGGGGTATGCTTATAAAACCAATTCATAATTTGCCATTGTTTTCCTTGTATATCCGGGTTATCCTGTAACCATTGGTCAAATTCATTTTTAAGTTCCGGGTCATCCTCCAGCATATCAGGCACGATTTTTTCCATCACATAAATTTCGGCATATTCTTTTTGCTCAAAAATGGCATTGAAATATCCCCATTGCAACATGGATGATGAGGATCCGGGATGAAGAAGGTGCATAATTACCTTGGCATTCACTTGGTTGAGCGGGATGTAAGCAGATTGTGCCGGCAGGGTGATATTCTTTTCAACAGAATCGAGTTCAAAGTTTTTTACCCGCATAGCCCCTTCATATGGGGATGACGAAAATGATACATCTTCAAAAATAAACTGTATTGCCTCAAAACGGGTATCACGGTCAAGAAGGCTGTATTCAATATTATGTATATCCAGGCGGTGTATAACTTTGTCCCATTCGGGTGGAACAATAATGGCTTCAGGGACACGGACAAACGTTTCCGGTTGCATGTCATCATAAAATTTCATTGAATGGGTTGTATCTTCTTCGCCATATTTAAAATAAGTACCCCCGGTAATATCTGATGTGTCTTTTGTGTATTTCTTCCCCAGGAATTTTACCTCCCTGTATTTGTCTGTTGCACCCCATTTTAAAGGATACGAATTGTTACGGAAATCATCAGAAGCAGTATAAACATCGGTTTTTTGATTTACAAATTGTAAATTTTCATTTTCCCTGTTGAGGATTTTCATCGTATTTTCAAGGGCATGGTATGTTGCCCATACTCTTTCATCATAAGGTTTGAGCATATGGGTTTCAATTAAAAAACCGGGACGATTTTTAATTGCCGTATAACCCTGTGAAAGCATAGGTCCGGAAACCCAGGCTTCTATCCCACTTTCATGATCATGCCATTTGCGAAATGAGACATAACGAAACATCGGAAAGCCGGCATCTGACATATTGGTTTTCAGGGGATTTAAAAAATTTTCTTTTACCCATGTTGTTTGTCCTGCCTCCATATTTCCGTAAACGGGTAAATCATATGTAATGGCATACTGATAGTCGGCGCCATTAGTGGTATGGCAATCAATAAAAAAAAAACTGCAACAACCAGTCGTGAGAAGAATCACGAAGAAACTCAAAGAACTCACTAACGGAGAACTCATCATATTATTCGGAAGCCGAATCAAAGGGACTG
>JBNJGX010000255.1:0-4081 GCA_051748025.1 Bacteroidota bacterium | reverse complement strand
CGCAGGGCCACTTGGTGGACACCGCATTTATCTTGGAACCGAACCCTGGGTACCCGTTGTATATGCAGTAACCCTTGGCGGTGGCATAGGACTGTTGCCGGCCATTGATCTGTTTGTGATAATTTTTACCAAAGACTTAAACAAATATATCGATAACCCTCAGATTTTCATGTGGTTGTGAAATATTGACAGAAAATATATTTAACTAACATGCTTTCCCTGATTATTTTTCATTTAAAACGGTTTTGTAATCTACAATCATCCTTAATTTATTTATCTTTACTTTTTTATGAAACAATTTCTTCGAACAAACCGGATTGAATGTTTTGTTGTTGTCAGTTTAGTGACAGCATTTTTCATTTATTGGTTTGCTTTTGATTTCATGCGCTGGGACCAATTTGACAGTCCCAGTTTTATTGGTGCTTCACGTTTACTTTTTGGCCTGGAAGGAAGTTTTGATTTTCAATCGCGCATAACCAAACCTTTGGTTCTTTTGCTCCCTGGTTTTATGGAATGGGCTTTTAATATTCAACCACAAACAACTTTCATTTTACAGAACAGCATATTGTTTTTTCTGACAGGTTGGTTTGTGTATCAAAGTTTACAACTGATTTTCAGGGAGAAACATCTTGCTTTAACCGGGTTCCTCGCATTTATTACTTGTCAGTCATTTGCGATCTATACCCTCATGGTACGTTCTGATATTGCAGGGTGGTTTTTTATTGTAATTGGAATTTACTTAAGTATCAAATATTTAAAAAGCACAAAAAAAAACAGACAAGGTATAATTATAGCTCTGCTTATGGCATTGGGCATCTTTGCAAAAGAAAGTGCTGTAATCGGCATGATATTTTTTCTTTCAGTTTTAATGATTGATACTAAACCCATACGACAAAAAATCAAAAATATGCTGTTTTACGGTTTCGTATTTTTATTTTCTACAGGGATACTTTTAACAGCAATCCATTGGCAATACGGAGACAGTATCTTATCCCGCATCAATGAAGCCCATGTGGTAACAGAAAATGACAGCTTCCAATTATCGAAACTATGGCAGTTTTATTTTGTTATTGATGTTTTCTGGTTTATCTTTTTTATTGGCGTGGTGTTGTTCCTGCGAAATTTTAAACAAACTAAAAATACACTTATTGCTGCAAGTTTGATTGCTTTACTTATTAGTGTCCTTTTGTTACCATTATGGCCTTATTTTGTTGACAGGATATTATTTATGATAGCTCCATTATTGATTATCATAGTCACTTATCCACTTAGCCTGTTTTCGAAAACCTCAAGAATGGTGCTAATCTTAAGCGGCGGTATAATTAATATTTTAACACATTGGCTTAGATACAAACATCATATCCCAGGTTTAGTTGAACTTGGAATACTATCTTATGCCATATTAGTTTTTGTAATGGCTCTACTACCGGCAAACAGAAAACAGTATTTGAGAATTTTGTTTGGGAATTCACATAAGTTGTATTGAGTATGTGTAAAGAGCCACAATCAACTGTCTCTTTCTATGCCAGACAGGTAAGTTTCCTTAAAATATTTTTTTTTCCGCTTCCAGGTTAAGATACGGGTGTTGTTTTTCCAGTTTTTCGATTAACCGGAGCTGTGTTTGTGCAAATTGTTTTGCTTCTGTAGTTTTTGGGAAATGCATCTTGTGTTGGCAGGCTGTGTGCAGTTTTTTGAGTTCCTTGTTAAGTTTTTTCGTGCTGTCATCAAAATACGTTTCGGAAAAACATTCCCACAGGTAATCAACGGCTTCAGGGGATGGGTGTGTTAAATCACGGTCATAAAAGCGGTAATCCCGGAGGTCATCCATCAGAATTTCGTATGCCGGGAAATAGCTTACCTGCTCAAAGCGGGTTTCCAGTTTTTCTGCGGCCAGCAGCAAGGCCGCTTTGCTTCGCTGGTTTTCGACAAACCCATCTTTCAGATGCCGCACCGGCGATACAGTCAGTACAACCTGAATGTCCGGCAGCTTGTCAAAAATTTCATTCAGCAATGTTGTGTAATCAGCCACGATGTTTTCTGTTGTCAGTTTTTCGCGGGCAAAATTCCCGGCAGCTTGTTTGTGACAGTTGGCCACAACCTGTTTGTTATCTTTTAGTCTGTATATCCGGGCTGTTCCCCAGGTGATAAATAAGGCATCACATTGCTGAAAGTGATTTTTGGCCTGTTTCACGGCTGATGTCATTGTTTGTGCCGCTTTTTCCTTGTTAATATGAGAAAAACTTCCATGAAAACGGTAATCAAACCACAGTTCCTTTCCCCGGCGCAGATGTGGGGAAAAGTTAAAATCATCCCGGTGCATTTCCTGCAGGTGTGTTTTTACGGAAGCCGGGTTATATATAACACCAAAAGGGTTTGAGATGCTTTGGAATTTGTGTGTTTCCGTTTTTTTGCCTATATTATCAGAAAAGCAAGATCCCATAAACATGATCTTATGTTTATGATTTAACTTGAAATCACACGCAGGAATTTGTATTTTTGTTCTGAATTGCATAAAGTTTTAATCAACAAAGATAAGAAAATGCAGAAGATCACAGAAGTAACAACGAATAAACACAATGAGCTGGTTGACATCACAGAACATATACATACATTTATCCGTGAAAGTGACGTGCAGGAAGGCAGTCTGATGGTATATGTTCAGGGTGCCACTGCCGGCATTATGATACAGGAAAACTGGGATAATTCTGTACAAAATGATGTTATCAGCCTGCTGGATAAGCTGGCTCCCCAGGGGGTATGGGAACATGACCGGATTGACAATAACGGCGCTTCCCACTTGAAATCCGGTATTGTAGGTCCATCTGAATGTATTCCGGTGATCAACGGAAAAGCCGGATTAAGTACATGGCAGAATGTTTTCCTTTGTGAATTTGATGGCCCGCGGGAAACACGTAAAATTGTACTAACTTTACATAAAATTCGTTAATAAAATTGCCGATGCTAAGATTTCTTGTCATAGTGATTGTGGGTATTTTGTTTTTTCGTATTTTGTTCAGGATCGTTATTCCCTGGCTATTAAAACGAAAAATCAATAAAATGCAGGATGAATACCATCAGCAACAACAAGGCCCCCGGGATGAAAAGAAATCCGAAGGAGAAGTAACCATAAAAAATATCCCGGAAAACCGGAAAACCGGAAATAAAAAGAAAAAAGACCGGCATGAGGATGAAGATTTTGCCGATTATGAAGAAATTGATGAGGATTAGAAAAAGATGAAATTTTTACGTCGTTACCTGTACAAAAAAATGGGGCTTGAGCGCTATCTGCGTTTTGTAAGCAAATGGTATATATGGTTGGTTGACAAGGGATTTTTCAAAAAGAAACACCCGGAAATTCATTATTTGCCTGAGGTCATTCATCAGGGGGATACTTGCATTGATATCGGTGCCAACCTTGGGTATTATACAATTTTTATGTCAAAGTTAACCGGGGCACGGGGCAAGGTATATGCTGCAGAACCCGTGCCAATGTTCATTAAAATCTGGAAAGACAATGTAAAAAAAACCGGATATGATAACATGGAGATGCTGCCTTACGCCCTGGGTGAAACCGAACAGACCGTAAAAATGGGCATGCCTGCCCCTGAGGGGATTGTTCATCATGGCATGACGAAGGTAATTGACAATGAAAACAAAAATTTCAGTGAAAATTTTGAAGCGGAAATGAAGGTGCCGGATAAGCTTTTTGCTGATATCCAACACATTGATTTTATCAAAATTGATATTGAGGGTTATGAATATCCTGTTTTGAAAAATATGATTAAAACCTTACGAAAGCATCGTCCGAAACTGCAGATCGAATTATCAAAAGACAGGGAAGCGATCTTTGAATTGCTGGAAACTGAAGGCTATCTGCCCCACATTCTTATTAAAGGGATCATCATCCCGGCCGGTAATGATGCAAAAAAACAGCACAACAGGGATTTTTATTTTTTCCCAAAAACCCGGTGATGTTTTTTTTACCTGTATGTGATACTTTTTGCTTATATTTGATTGATATTTATATGAATAACGGCTTTCGGATTAAGTTTGTGTGAATGAAAATTAAGTGGTATATAAT
>JBNJGX010000254.1:0-4084 GCA_051748025.1 Bacteroidota bacterium | reverse complement strand
TTCATCAGCCTTAAGGAATATTTCCAGCGGACGTGCCAATTATTCCATGGAATTCTATAAATACATGCCACTCAGCAATGATATACAGGAAAAAGTGCTTGAAAAGATCCGTAAAGATGAAGAAGGGGCAGATAATTAATCCCTGTTTTTGAAGGTATTTGTTCGTTATGACAAATCCATTTAAATTTGTCATGTTATGGAGGTATTGTTAATTTTCTTATTTATTGCCCTGGGAATTTCATTTTTATGTTCCCTCCTGGAAGCTGCTTTGTTGAGTATCACTCCTAGTTATATCAGCCTTTTGAAGCAGCAGGGAAAAAAATATGGAAAAATTCTGGCAGGTTTTAAGGATAAGATTGACCGGCCACTGGCAGCCATTCTGACACTAAATACTTTTGCGCACACAATAGGGGCTGCAGGCGTTGGTGCCCAGGCACAAAAGATTTGGGGTGATACCTCGCTTTCGCTGATTTCTGCTGTCCTGACCATTTTGATTTTGGTTTTTTCGGAAATCATCCCCAAAACCCTCGGCGCAAATTACTGGAAAAAACTGGTAAAATTTACAACCTACACTTTGGTGATACTTATTTATTCACCTTTATATCCTTTTATATGGTTAAGCCAGTTTATTACCACGATCTTTAAAAAACCGGATAAATCCATAAAAGAAATACGCCAGGAAGTACTGGCTATGGCTAAATATGGCGCTGAAACCGGAGCCCTTAAACAAAACGAAAGCATAATTGTGGAAAACCTGATGCGGTTTCAGTTCATCCGCGCCCGTGATATTATGACACCACGGGTAATGATTAAATGCATAGATGAGAAAACAAGGGTAAAGAATTTTTATGACAAAATTGTCAATATTGGTTTTTCACGTATCCCGGTATATAGAGATACACCGGAAAATATCACAGGCTATTTGCTTAAAGAAGATGTTATGGCGGAAATCATCAATAACAAATCAAACAAATATATTTCTGAAATAAAACGTGATATACTTGTTGCGCCTGAAAGTATCCCGGTGGTTAAGCTTTACGAAAAAATGATAAATTCCAGTGAAATGATATCCTTGATAGTGGATGAATATGGTACCACCGCCGGTTTGGTTACCATGGAAGATATCATTGAAACCATACTGGGTCTGGAAATTGTGGATGAAACCGACGACATTGAAGATTTACAGAAATATGCTGCAGAACGGTTGAAAAAGAGATTTATTGACACTTAATGATTTTTTTTGATCGTGTTTTTCTATTACTTTGACAAATCAATGTTGTCTGAAAATAATGATAAATAAATATGACATCAAAAGAGTTTGGAAATATAGGGGAAAAAATGGCAGCCGATTATCTGGCATCCTTGGGTTATCGTATAATTGAAAGGAACTGGCAATTTGGAAAAAAAGAGCTTGACCTGATATGTGAATATGATAATTTACTTGTTTTTGTTGAAGTAAAAGCACGCCAGGATACTTGTCTTGAAGACCCAACACGTGCCATTACAAAACGAAAGAAATCTCATCTTTTGCACGCACTCAATGCCTATGTTGACATACACAACAGAGATGAAGAAGTTCGTTTTGATGTTATTACAGTGTTGTTGGATGATAAAGGTGCCCCGACGCTGAAACATTATGAATCTGCTATTATACCTGAATTATAGAGCTTATGAAAATACCTCGGTTTTCAGATATGACGGATGCACAAAAACGCATCAACAAATGGGTACATTATACCCCTGTGTTGCAATCAACCATGATAAATGAACAGTGCGGCTGCCAGCTTTATTTTAAGTGTGAAAATTTTCAAAAAACCGGGGCATTTAAGTACAGGGGAGCAACAAACGCTGTTTTGAAAATGAGCCGTGAGAAACTAAAGCAAGGTGTATGTACACATTCATCAGGCAATCATGCCCAGGCATTGAGTCTGGCAGCTAAGTTAGCCGGCGTAAAAGCACATATTGTTATGCCCGAGTCAGCACCTGATAATAAGGTAGCTGCTGTAAAAGCTTACGGTGCAGAAATATATTTTTGTGATTCGACCCTTACAGCAAGGGAAGAAAAAATGTCTGAGATACAAGAAAAAACGGGTTCATATTTCATACATGCATATGATAACCCTGATATCATTGCTGGACAGGGAACTGCGGTGATCGAATTGCTTGATAGGATGCCTGGAACAGAAGTTATTATTGCACCCATTGGTGGAGGCGGCCTTATGAGCGGCACATCCATTGCTGCAAGACACATTAATCCGAATATCAGTATTATCGGTGCAGAGCCTGAAGGGGCAGATGATGCCAGACAATCTTTTTACGCCGGCAGGCTTATTCCTTCAATAGAACCTGATACAATTGCCGATGGTTTACTTACATCCCTTAGTAAGCGAACATTTTTCATATTATCTAATAACATAGATGACATCATAACCTGTTGTGATGACAGTATTATAAAGGCAATGAGATTGATTTTTGAACGCATGAAAATTGTGGTAGAACCTAGTGCAGCAGTACCCCTTGCCGTTATTCTTGAATCCCCGGAGCAATTCCGCAATAAGAAAATAGGTCTGATTATTTCAGGTGGCAATGCTATTTGGCCGTCACATTATGTAGAATGATGTGGTTTGATTTTTTAGGTTGGCTAATTGGTCATCGTATTTTCATTGCATCAATAAAACAATATGGTTATTTTTGGGTTATAAAATAGGAAAAGCAATTAATAAATAATTATGCAAAAATTTCCATTTAAAACAATTATATGGGTAAGCCTTTTTGCTGTAGCATTTGCCATGATCGAAACAGCTGTTGTTATTTATCTAAGGGAGATATTTTATCCTGAAGGTTTTGCTTTTCCGTTGCAAATGATCAGTCCTGATCTTGCTGTTGTTGAAGCTGTACGGGAAGTTGCCACCATGTTATTGTTGATCAGTATTGCTGCTGTTGCTACTAATAAGTTTTATACAGGGTTTGCCTGGTTTATTTATGCTTTTGCCATATGGGATATCTTTTACTATGTGTTTTTATATGTTTTTCTTGGCTGGCCTGAAAATTTGTTAGTCTGGGATGTCCTTTTTCTTCTGCCATTTACATGGGTAGGACCTGTAATAGCTCCGCTGATTAATTCATTATGTATGATTCTTCTGGCAATTATTATAATTAAATATCGACAAAATCTAAGAATTAAACTATGGCACTGGATAGGCCTTATTATTGGTGCAATCATTGTGATAGTTTCATATACTGAAGATTATGTTGGTTTTATGAGTGATGATTATAGTATCATTGAATTACTGAGTGTGAACAACACCAATGAAATTATTGAGAAGGCAGGGAACTATATCCCACAACAATTTGCGTGGTGGCTTTTTATTACAGGTGTAGTGATTCATTTATTTATTATTGTTGATATTTGGTGGCGAAACGATAGAATGGTGAAAAGTAAAATTGGATAATGTATAGATTTTTCTAATAAAAAGTATGAAAAGATGAAAGATTTCAAAACGACAATAAATATAAAAGCAGAGCTTGAAGATGTATGGATGGCTTTTACCAATCCCAATGCCATAGAGCTGTGGACAGGATATCCTGCTGAATTCATGCCTGAACCCGGAGCCGAATTTAGTTTAATGGAAGGTGATATTCAGGGAAAAGTGATCGAAGTAGAACCGATGAAAAAACTGGTTGAACAATGGTATTTTGAGGGGGAAACATCCGAATCTGTAGCAACAATCAAATTATTTCCACAAAAAAGCAATATTCGGATTGAACTATCTCATATAAATATCCCGGACGAAGCCTATGATAATATTACACATGGCTGGAAAGTATATTTTCTCAGATCAATTAAAACTTTTTGTGAAGTTGGATATTAATTGGAGTCCATCAATAAAGTACAGCTCCGACTCCGGACTTCGGTCTACGGACTAATTAGTTACCATTATTCAATTATGGATAAATGTTCAACTTTATGCAGGAACACATATCTTTATGGACAGATTGCGCCAAGCTAAGCCCGTGAAAAGGGAATTAGCATAGTTCTTTGAAACTTTTCAGCAGAAACCTGTAGGTAGCCAATCCTACCTGG
>JBNJGX010000253.1:0-4114 GCA_051748025.1 Bacteroidota bacterium | reverse complement strand
GCTCTGCCCTCGTTTGCACAAAATTTGCACAAAATTTGCACAAAATTTGGAATTTATCCGTCTTCGCCATGCTACGCCGGACAAGGTTTTGACATTTGGTTTTTGTTATCCGTCTTCGCCGGACAAGTTTTGGTGTTTTCTTATAATCACTATTTAGTGCCCATGCAACATGCTTTTGAAGTTTAAAGCAAAAAAAAACATAAACAAAAATCAACCACCATTTGTAATAATCAATGTACATGCATGGTATATAGATGGTATCATGCAAAATCAAAAAACACCAGCAGAATAAAGGGTAAATGGTTTGAGTAAAACAAGCTATTGACGTATTGTGTTTGTCGAACGCTTAAAATAACATCAACCTATGAAGATTACAGAGAATGTTTGGATCCCAATGAGTGACGGAACTAAGCTGGCTGCTAAAATTTGGTTGCCCGAAAAGGCTGATGAACAAACCCCGGTTGCAGCTATCCTTGAATATATCCCTTAAAGAAAGCGCGATACAACGGCTGTGGTTGACCACAAGATGCATTCGTATTTCGCCAAAAAAGGCTTTGCCGGTATCAGGGTAGATTTAAGAGGCAGTGGCGATTCGGAAGGCATCCTGCGTGATGAATACCTGCAGCAGGAGCTGGATGACGGCATGGAAGTAATAAAATGGATTGCCTCTCAACCATGGTGCAATGGCAATGTAGGCATGATAGGCATTTCATGGGGCGGATTTAATGCGTTACAGATAGCAGCTTTACAGCCACCTGCTTTGAAAGCCGTGATTTCAGTTGCCTCTTCTGATGACAGGTATGCGGATGATGTGCATTACATGGGTGGTTGTATGATTTCTGACAATTTATCATGGGCATCGGTTATGTTTGCCAACAACAGTTGCCCTCCCGACCCTGACATTGTGGGCGAACGATGGAAAGACATGTGGCTTGAACGGCTCGAAGGAAGTGGGCTGTGGCTCAAAAAGTGGTTGGAACATCAGCACCGGGATGCATACTGGAAACATGCATCGGTTTGTGAAAATTATGATGCAATAAAATGCCCTGTGCTTGCCGTCAGCGGATGGGCTGATGGGTATTCGAACACTGTATTCAGGTTAATGGAAAACCTGAATGTGCCACGCAAGGGAATCGTTGGGGGCTATGGTCACAAATACCCTCACATGGCAGGCCACGGGTCTTCTTTTGATTTTCTAAACGAATCTGTAAGGTGGTGGGACCAGTGGCTTAATGGAATTGACAACGGTGTAAAAGAGGAGCCAATGTTAAATTTATGGGTGCTGGATTCAGTTTCGCCCCTTTCTTCAGAACGGCCTGGCAGGTGGATTGATGAAAAAAACTGGCCTTCATCCAATGTGAAGGAAAAATCATATTCTCTTGACAGCCTGAGGGTAGCATCCAGAAATGTTCCATCAACAGAAACGGAATCCATGAAAATAAAAAGCCCGCTCAATGTGGGATTGTTTGGAGGCAAGTGGTGTTCCTATTCCGAATCCACAGACCTCCCAAACGATCAAAGAGAAGAAGATGGCGGTGCGCTTGTTTTTGATAGCCCTGCACTTGAAGAAGACTATGAAATTCTGGGAAAACCCATGTTAAAACTGAAGTTAAAATCCGACAAACCTGTGGCACAAGTGGCAGTGAGAATTTCAGATGTGGGCACTGACGGCAGGGTTACACGGGTAAGCTACGGTATGTTGAATTTAACTCACCGGGATGACCATGAAAATCCAGACGAAATTGAGCCAGGAAAGCCATATGATGTAACCGTTCCCATGAATTACATTGCCCAGCGTTTTCCTGCCGGCAATCAGATCAGGGTCTCAATATCTACATCATACTGGCCGTTGGCATGGCCTGCCCCCGAGCCTGCTGAGCTGACGATATACCCGTCGGATAGCCTGTTGATTTTACCCAAAAGAGACGCTGGTGAAAAAGATGCATCAAAAAAACCCCTCAAAAAACCCGGTAAGCTTGAGGAATTGGATACTACTTTGCTTGTCCCTGCAAAAAGAGAATGGGAAGTGGTGAGAAACCTTGCTACCAACAGGGTAAGTCAAAGAATAAAGAACAACGATCCCCGGTATATCCTGCACTACACAGGTGCAGCATTACGCAAAGATGCTACTGAGGAATACTCTTACAGCAATAACAAATATGACACGGTAAAAGGAGAGGTAACAGCAATCCGTGAATTCCGGAGAGAAAACTGGAATGCAAAAACAATAACAAATACCATCCTTACATCAACACGTACCCACTTTATCATCAGGGCAACCATGGATGCTTACATTGGGGATGTCAGGTTTTTTAGTAAATCCTGGGATGAAAAAATAAAAAGAAACCTTGTTTAACACTAAAAATAAAGACGTTGTGAAAAAGAAAAAAATATTTGTCATAGGATTGGATAAGTTTAACCTCGGGAAATTGAAAAATCTACCCGAAGCAGAGGAATGTGAGTTTCTTCCTGCGCTCAAATTTGATGAAATCAGGGGCGTTGAAGATTATTGTATTCCTGACTTAATCCATAAAATCAACAAACGAATTGAAAAAGCAGGACGGATTGACGCTGTGGTATCCTATTTTGATTTTCCCGGTTCTGTGTTGGTCCCCATCATTGCTGAAAAGTATGATCTTCCCGGCCCCGGGCTTGAAAACATCATGAAATGTGAACATAAATACTGGAGCCGTCGGGAACAACAACAGGTTATTCCGAATAATATACCTGAGTTTAAGTTGTTTGATCCTTATGACAAAGAAGCCTATGATAAAATAAATTTTACGCCGCCTTTCTGGATAAAACCCATAAAATCTTATCATTCATACCTGGCATACAGGATAAAAGACAAAAAACATTTTTATAAGTGTTTGAAAGAGGTCCATGAATATATTGATTATATGGTGGAACCTTTTACACACATCATTTCAGAATATGATTTGCCTGAGCACATTAAGCAATTAGAAGACATCATGTTTGCCGAAACGGAGGTGTCAGGCAGGCAATGCACCGTTGAGGGGTATATTTATGATAACCAGGTTATGATTTACGGATTGATAGATTCCATCAATTATGAAAATCACCCATCCTTTGCCCGTTATGAATATCCCTCTTCATTACCCTATGAGATACAATACAGGATGTCTGAGCTGTCCAGGCTTGTAATTGAGCAAATCGGGTTAAACAATACCGCATTCAACATTGAATTTTTTTACGACGAGGATGAAAATCAGATCAACCTGCTTGAAATCAATCCCAGAATGTCACAATCCCATGCCGACATGTTTGAAAAAATCCATGGGATATCCCATCATCACGTTATGTTAAACCTTGCGTTGGGAAGAAGGCCAGACCCTATGGAACCGGCAGGGAAATATGAAGTGGCATCGCACTTTATGTACCGCTATTTTAATTCAGGGACAGTGAAAAAAACACCGTCGGAGAAAGAAATTGAATACGTGGAAAACAAGTACCCTGATATGGAATTAAAAATCAATGTCAAAAAAGGCATGGCCCTCGATGATCTGCCGGATTATTATACAGACAGTTATAGTTATGTGTTGGCAAACATCATGCTGGGAGGGAAAAGCCATGAAGAGTTATTGAATAAATACAACGATGTGGTGAATCACCTGACATTTGAAATTGAGGATGATAAATAGAATCTGTCTATAAAGGACAGCTTATATAATTAAAAGTCCGAAGTCCGAAGTCGGAAAATAGTATGTTATTTAACTGCTTTACTTCGATCTATGGACTTTGATCCAATTAGTGGAACTAAGAAAACTACTGCTTTTTAAAAATAACAAATCTCAAAACACAAATAACAAACCAGCCTGCCAGCTGGCAGGTAATTCTCAAAATTCAAATATCTAATATTCAAATAGTTTAAAAAATTGGAATTTATCCGTCTTTGCCCTGCCCGTCCGACAGGCGGGCTACAGGCAGGCGGCAGGTGGGTTTTTCGTTTTTCTCCTGGACGTTTTTCACGAATAATTGTTGTTTATTTCAGAAAACTCACTCAATGAAATTAATAATTCTGAATTTATAATTGCAACTTACAATTGTATTTATAGGACGAGAATTGTATGATACAGATTGTGTCCTATTCTAA
>JBNJGX010000252.1:0-4129 GCA_051748025.1 Bacteroidota bacterium | reverse complement strand
TCTTTTTCATAATCGGTTGAGCGTTTTAGTTTACGTGGTGTTTTACCCCATTTAAACCCATAGCTGATTTGAACCGCAATTAACCATGATGTGTCAATCCGGTTGCTGCTCAGGTAGTGATAATCACCATCCCTGCGTTCAGTTTCCTGGTATATAAAACTTCCACCAACAGGGGCCACATAAGCAGTTGCCTTGAAGTTTTTTGAAAACATGCAATTTACGCCGGCAAACCACAGCGGATCTCTACGATAAGTGGATTTATAGCCCAGCCGCGGACCATGATAATGAAGATTGGCTATAAAGGATAAGAACTTTTTGCTGAACGGAGAGACAATGAGTTGACCGTTTATCCTGTATGATATATGGCTTTCCTGGTAATTTTCCGGCCCGGCAACTTCTGCCTTATAGATACTCAGGGAAGGGTTCATCCGGAACCAACGTCCGATAACGATGGCCCCGTTAAAACCCATGCCGTATTCATAGCGTTGCCCCACATTATCTGGTCGCATGAGTGCAGTACCATCGCCGGCCAGAATAATATCCTGTTGAATACTGTTGGTTGTATAGTCCAGAAAGATCTTTGGAGCCAAATAGCTGGTGTTGATGTTAACAGCGTATTTCAACTCTGTGCGATTGAGTACTTCCGGTTTTAAATCCGGGTTCCCGGTGTGTATTACGCGTTCGTCCATGGTGGTGATGAAAGGGTTTAGCTGACTAAGGCCAGGCCGGTTGATACGCCGGCGTGCACTAAAGTTAAGGGAGGAGTTCTTGCTGATATTGTATTGCACGCTGATTTTGGGAAGCCATTCAGTATAACTGTTCGTAACATCTTTATCAATCAGGCTTTTTGAATATGCCATTCTCACACCCCCACTGTACTGAATTAACTTGTTACCAGCTTTTGCACTGATATAAGCCTCCTGACGAAACTCATTGTAAACAAAATTTTGATTGGAATCCAACAGCATTTCATAGCAATTGTTAAACCACTGGTAATAAGTAAGTGCCCCGGTTTTTAACCTAAACTCGCCAACTGTACGGCTATAATCGTTTTTCCATTCCAGTCTTTGACGTTCATTCCTGATTTTTTCACTGCGACTTTCATGCAAGTCGGGGTTGATTTCCGGATTGATATACGTATATTCATATTCGTAGCGGTTGTCATCGCTTGAATTGTATTTATAATGATTAACCTGGGAACTCAGGTAATGTTCTTTGTGTTCAAAATCGTGCTTGTAAAACAAAGAGTTGTATAAACGGCTGTTATGCGATATTATGCTTTGCATCAAATCATATTCGCTGCCAGATTCTGAATTGAAGCGCTCAATGCTGTGCAAAAGATAATTTGAATTGTTGGTCTGGTGGATATAATATTCTCCATACAGGTTGATGATGTTTTTGTCGTTTAAAAACAAGTCAAATCCGTAATTGAAACTGTTATTGAACCATGATGCCCGGCCGCTGCCCTCCATTTCTGTGGCAACGGTATCACTGCCATGGATAAAGCGGTTTGTGATAACTTTACTTGCCGGAAAGTTTTCATAATGAAGCCGGTCAGAGATAAAAAACCTGAAGTTTTCATTACCATACTGAATGCTGGCACTTTCGTTACCAAGAAAATTGTCAGGATCACTTCCCTGCAAACTGATATTTCCCCTGCCACCCGTTTGCCTTCCCTTTGTGACAATATTGATCACGGCATCAACGTCAGCTTCATATTCAACCCCTGGATTGGTGATGATCTCCACTTTGTTAAAATCCTTTGGATGCAGTTGGGCCACATAGTTTTTATCGCGTTTAACGCCATTGACAAGGTACATTATGTTGCCGCTGCCATCAAGGGTGATATTATCCTGAAAATCAACACTAACACCAGGAACATGCTTCAAAATATCTATACCATCAGATGCTGTATTTTGTACTTCTTCATTGATATTAAAAACGGTGCGGTCAACTTCCTGCTCCCCTTTCATGCGTTCTGCTGATACCTCTACTTCACCGAGTTGCTCAGCAGCATGGTTCAGCGGTATTTCTCCCAGTTTTAAGTGAGCGGCTTTTTCATCTATCTGTATCTCTTTTTTCAGTTTTGCATAGCCCAGACATGAGATTTCGAGCCTGTATTTACTAATGGTAAGTTCCCGGATTGAAAATTTGCCGTTTTTATCACTTAATGTTCCTGTAATCAGCTTGTTTTCTGAATCAAATAAGCTGATATTGGCAAATGCGACGGGCTCCTGTGTTTCTCCGGAAATAATTGTACCTGCAATTTTCCCCCCGGCTTCTTGTGCTAGTACAATGATTCCGCTTACAGACATTATTAAAACAAACAGGGCTGACAGGGTAATTCTGTGTATCATAACAATTGATTTTATGGTATCTTGTTAATATTTGCCCGTTTGACGCAGTGGATTAAAAATTGTTACAGGGGCTCAGTCTCAAAATAATGTTAAATATGATTGAATGGGGCCGGTAGCTCTTCCGGCAACAAATCAAGCATAAAATGGGGGAGTTCTAACAAGCAAAAGATGGAATGATATTTAACAGATTGGTATTACCGGGAATAAATAACCTTATTGTATTATCACATAATTTTTTAAGAAATAAGTAGTGCCGATATCAAGCACGTTACTGGCAGGTAATACGAAAATATTATTTACTATGTTGCACGTATTCTTTAAAGTGATGCCGGCATATATAATACAGCCTGTTACGTGGACTTAGTTTATCCGGGATCCTCTGGCCATACCTGATTATTCCATTACTGTATAAAACATAAAAATATTGCTCTGTCAGACTTTGCTGGCAGAGCAATACATCTCAATAACTAAAGGCATTTATGAATTTTCTATAATTCCGCCCTGGATTTTAATCCATCCAAAGAACACCAGTATTAATGCTACAATTGACAGTATTGAGCCAATGATACCTCCTACATAAGGCACTATTCCAAATATACTTTCTACAATAGCTATAATCATTGCTGCTAAAAGCAAATTAATTCCACTTTTGCCGGATTCTCCAATACTTGTCGATGCTTTTAACTTAATTACACCAACCAATTCTATTATAAAGGCGACAAGTAATAATATGGTCGCAACAATACCAAGCAAGGGAATAATATCAAAAACAAATCCTACAATTGATATTATAGCAGCAATAAACAATATTTTCACACCGGGTTTTCCTGCCTCATCAATACCTGATTTCAGTTTTGATAGTCCCACTAATAGCAAAACCATTCCAAAAATTGCGGCTAATGTGGTTGCCCATCCATTTCCAATACCGTTAACCATTTGTAACAATGAGCCACTTAAGATAAATGTCACTGAATTAATTGTTTCTTTCTTTTCCATTTTATTAGATTTTTAATTAAACATGTTGCCCTACCTTAGTTTTGGGATTGGTCGGGTCTAATTCTTATCCCTTTATATTAATTCTGCTTTTTTTAAATTACTTTTAAACTAAATCATATCAAATTGCTTATAACCTCCTTCATTTTCACACAAAAAGCACTCATGTATTCCTCTGTTTAGTGTACATCCACATCTTTTATCAGGATTTAGTATGCCAAAAATAATTAATGTTGTCAAAAAGTGTTTTAATATTTATATGTTATATAACATGTTTTATGGAAGCATTGACATAACTATAACATTATCCTCCCCTAAACACTTACAATCAATCAAATAATAACAAGTGTTACGATTGTTTCCGGTTTTTGGATTCGTATTAGTGTAAAGTCAAGCTTAATCTGACGCCTCAAGTTTTGTTCTTTTTTGTTAGGAAATTAATAAATAATCTGTCAATTTTTTGGCGGATTTCACAGAAGCTTTTAAACATTTTATTAAGAACCGGTAGTTTTGGCTTGGTGTTTATCGTATTTAGTGTTAATAAGAAAACACCAAATAACAAAAACCAAATGTCAAATAAATTCCAAATTTTGTGCAAATTTTGTGCAAACGAGGGCAGAGCCAAGCTTGCTTGAGCTATGCCGAGTGCGATGTATTGAGCGAAGTCGAAATGCAGCCAATTGACGGGACAAAAGAACATCAAAATTATATTTATGTGAATTAATCACATCCATGGAGAGAGCGTATTAGTTTTATTTGTCTTAGCTTAGCAACCAGCT
>JBNJGX010000251.1:0-4145 GCA_051748025.1 Bacteroidota bacterium | reverse complement strand
ACCGAAGATGGTGGACAAACATGGACCAATCCGGTAGAAAATATTGCCCAATCTGAACTCATTGGTTTTTCCGGCGATGTTAAAATCAGTTCTGACGGAAATATTGTCATCGCAAGCATAGGTACTGAAGCTTATGTTTCAGATAGTTTAAGTGGCGCCCAGGGGACATATGAAAATGTTTCAGGATCAGGTGAAGGCGAAATTTCATCATCTGCAGCACGCCTGGAGTTTGATATTGCCCCCACTGATAAAAATTATATTTATTGCCAGGCTTCCAAATCAAATGGGGCACTGCTCAATATTTACCGTTCCACTGATGGCGGATCAAACTGGGAAATAATTGGCCCGGGCGGAAGTGATGCATTTAACCCACTGGGTGATCAAGGCACATTTGACAATGTTATTGCTGTTTTTCCCGATAATAAAGATGAAATCATTGTTGGCGGTCAACCTAACATTTGGAAATGGGAACATGGAGGTAACTGGGAATTAAAAACATATGGATACGTTGAAACCACAAGTCCGTATTACGTTCACGTAGATCATCATGCTTTTGCATTTCATCCCAATAATCCTGATGTTGTATTTGTTGGCTGCGATGGCGGAATATACAAATCCAGTGATCGCGGAAATACCTGGCAGGATATGAATAAATATTATAATGTGACACAATTTTATGCCATAGGTCATGGCCCTGATGGCAGCATGCTAGGTGGAACACAGGATAACGGCAGTCTATATTATAACCCTGATCAGATAATAACTGATGGGACTGATTACCCATACAGAAAGGTAAGTGGCGGTGACGGTGGATATGCTGCAATTTCACAGCTTAACCCCAACATAATATTTTCCACGGTATATTACGGTACCCTATACAGGTCTGAAGAAAAAGGTGTGGATGAAACAATGTATCCGTTTTATGATACTCGCCTTATTAGTGCTGTAGATGAGCCCGGACAAGAAGGAAAAGCCAATTTTGTTACACCAATAGCATTATGGGAAAGCTTTAATGATGTCAATTCCAAAGATTCAGCCGAATATGTATTCCCAAGCGATATTCCAGCGGATACTACCATTCAAATACCAAGTGAAACAGCCACAGATCTGAATATCAACTGGACAACTGATCAATCGTATTCAAAAGGCGACACTATACAGATAGTTGACCATTATCAGGCTGCCCTGGCTGTAGGTTTTGATACTTCAGTATGGGTAACACGTGAACCACTGAATTTTAGAAAAGACCCGGCTCCATGGTATCCTGTTGCTATGGGTACCGGCATGGTGGAAGTTCTGCATTGGGATAAAAAAGGTGAGCACTTATACTTTGCCAATACAAATGGCAGTCTGTTTAGGGTTTCCGGTTTCGAAAATGCTTACGCAGATTCACTAATGGATATTCATCATTCCGGATGTGTGTTGACAACCACCCGGATTGCAAGATTTTCAAACAGATACATTACTGGCATTGCTGTTGATCCCAATAATGCTGACAATGTCGCAGTGACTTTGGGAGGATTTGGATATTCCAACAGTATTTATTATTCAACTGAGGCAACAACAGCAGAACAAACAAGTAATTCCGGTACATTTGAAAGCAAACAGAATAATTTACCACAAATGCCCGTTTACGATGCCATTATTACATGGAATAACAGCAACAGGGTTATCGTTGGTACTGAATATGGAATATTTGCAACAAACGATATTACTGCAAACTCACCTGATTGGACTGATGAAACCAACGGAGCCGACTATGCTGCTGTTTACAACATGACACAACAGATTTTCCCGAATGGCTGGAATGATGACATAGACCAACCCACAGCAGTAAGAAATCACGGACATATATGGGCAGGAACACATGGACGTGGGATTTTCTTGTGTGATGATTTTGAAGGCCCTGTTGGTATTGATAAACCGGACGAAAATCTGGCAGCCAAAGATAATAATGCATTGGACATATATCCGAATCCTGCATCAGATAACCTGAATATCAGTTTCAGTGTTAATACACCCGGAGATGTCAATATGAAAATTTATGATATGCAGGGCAGAATAGTCAAACAATTGAATTTTAACCATTTGTCAAAAGGAGATCATAATAAACAAATGAACATAAGTAACCTGAAACGTGGCTCCTATATTGTCAGAATTATTGAAGGTTCTGATGTTAACGTTTCAAAACTTATTGTTGAGTAAGGTTTTGGTTTTATAATATTTAAAGGCTTTGCGCTAGCGCAAAGCCTTTTGTATTTTTGCAATAAATAATTTTTATTAACACTTAAATTTTTTTGATATGTCAAAAATAAATGTAGCTATTAATGGTTTTGGCCGTATAGGCCGGAGCGTCTTTAAAATTGCGATGCAAAGAAATAATATTAATATTGTAGGTGTCAATGATCTGACAGATACCAAAACACTGGCTCATCTGTTAAAATACGATTCAACACTTGGAATATATGATAAAGAGGTTTCTTTTACTGAATCCGATATAGTGGTCGATGGACTTGCAATACCGGTGCATTCGGAAAAATCACCCGGAAATATTCCCTGGGCTACATCCCCGGATGTTGTGATTGAATCTACCGGTATTTTCAGGAAAAAAGAAGATGCAAAAGGCGGATACGGCGACCACCTGAAAAACGGCGCCAAAAAAGTAATTCTGACTGTGCCAGCCAAAGATGAAATTGATGCCATGATTGTGCTTGGCGTGAATGATTCAGATTTAAAGCCCGAACACCAATGTGTTTCAAATGCGTCTTGTACAACAAATTGCCTTGCCCCTGTTGTCAAAGTGCTTCACGACAATTTTGGTGTCGAACAGGGATTGATGACAACCATCCATTCTTACACAAATGACCAGGTTACCCTGGATGCCCCGCATAAAGATTTGCGACGGGCAAGGGCCGCTGCTGTTTCCCAGATACCTACAACCACCGGTGCTGCTGTTGCTGTTGGAAAAGTAATCCCTGAACTTAATGGAAAACTTAATGGCATGGCTGTACGTGTACCCACACCCAACGGTTCATTGGTTGATTTTACTGCCTGGATAAAAAACAAAACCAGCAAAGAAGAAATAAATGAGGCTTTCAAAAGAACCGCCGAAAATGAAATGAAAGGCATCCTGCAATACACATCTGATCCCATAGTATCAGCTGATATTATTAAAAACCCTCATTCTTCTGTATTTGATTCACAACTTACCATGGTAAGTGATAATATGGTAAAAGTAATTAGCTGGTATGACAATGAGTGGGCATATTCTTACCGTGTGGTTGACCTGATTTCAAAACTCATATAATTTTATACAATAGTCACCAGGCTTTTAAACCGTCCTTAGCAAAAATAAGGGCGGTTTTTTTTTATTCATACCTGAGTGTTTCTATGGCATCGAGGCGAGCCGCTTTTACTGCCGGAAAATATCCTGAAACAACACCAACAACAAAGCATAATAACACACCCCCGATTACCCATACCCATGGCACAATAAATCCGCCACCTGTAATCAAAGCTACACCGTTACCCGCAACAATGCCCAGTACAATACCCAGGATACCTCCCAGTTGCCCAATAAATACGGATTCAAACAAAAATTGTTGCTTAATGGTTGATGCTTTGGCACCCAAAGCTTTTCTTACCCCTATTTCCCTTGTTCGTTCAGTTACGGAAACAAGCATAATATTCATCAAACCGATACTGGCACCAATCAGGGTTATCAATCCGATTAAACTTGCCCCTATGGTGACAACACTGATATTTTCAATCATCATACTTGACATTCTGTCAGCACTGCGAATACGGAAATCATTTTCATCATACAATGTTAATCCCCGGATGCGCCGGAAAGTGCCTGCGGCTTCGTCTTTTGCCAATTCAAAGTCATCGGATTTTAATGGCATTACAGTCATTTTGTATGAATAATTGTAATGTCCCCCAAATGTTTCTCTCATGTTAGAAAGCGGGATCAGGCAAAAATTATCACCTGAACCACCAAAACTCGTTCCCCGGGATTCTAAAACCCCCAATACAGTGTACAAGGCATTTCCTATCTGCATCTTTTTATTAACCGGATCTTCATCGTCAGGAAACAATTCTGCTGCAATAGATGACCCTAACAACACAAAAGATATGTTACTTTC
>JBNJGX010000250.1:0-4150 GCA_051748025.1 Bacteroidota bacterium | reverse complement strand
CTAATTTATGTAGGGGGATAAACAGAAATAAATATAGTAAAGTTTAGTATTTTGGCTCTGAGGGGTTTATTTGATTTTTCTGATATACGCCACTAACAAAAAACACCAAATAACAAATATCAAATAAAACATGTCCCTGTCTGCCGACAGGTAGGCGGCGAAGACAGACTGTGTCCGGCGTAGTGCATAGAAGACGGGTATGGTTCGTGACAGTCTGTTTTTGTCATTGGATTTACCGTCATGCGTCGGTACAGGTTTGGTAATTGGTATTTATTTGAATATTAGATAATTGGTCATTGAGAATTACCTGCCAGCTGGCAGGCTGGTTTGTTTTTTGATGTTTGGGATTTGTTATTTTTAAAATGCAATAGTTTTCTTAGATCCACTAAATAAAGGGATTACCTTTCACAATATTTTTCTATCATTTTCCTGGCATCCTGAAAACCTTTTTCCAAAGCCATTTCCCAATATTGACATGCTTTACCGACTTCTCCTGTTTGGTGCATTATATTGCCGATATTCATCATTGCTCCCCCATCTTCAGGTGACAATTCTAAAATTTTCAGGTAATCAGCTTTTGCTTCTTCAAATCGATCAAGGGAAGCCAAAGCATTTCCCCTGTTTTTTAATGCCTCTGTATTGGTTTCATCATAATTTACTGCTTTTTCAAAATCCTTCAAAGCTGCTTTCATATTGCCCTGTTTAACTTTTTCCATACCTACCTCATTATGGTAATCAGACAATGCTTTATTGGGTTTTTCTTTACCATCATCTGACTTAACAGAATGCAGCATTTCCTTTGTATCTTCAAGGTTTTTTGCAGCTTCAGGATATCCAGGTTTTAAACTTAAGGCTTTTTTAAAATCACTTAATGCTTTTTCAGGTTTACCGGCTTTTAAAAATATGGCACCACGGTTGTTGTAGGCAGTATGGTTACCAGGATTCAGTGAGATGGCTTTATTGAAATCTTTAAGCGCCTTTTCGTATTCTTGCATTTTTGTATAAGTTCCTCCACGGTTTGCATAGTATTCATAATTGTTGCTGTTCAAATCAATGGCTGTGTTATAATGTTTTATTGCATTTTCATAATCTCCTTTTTCATAATAATACAAGCCTAATGAATACCATGCATAATGATTGTCTTTATCTTTTGAAATGATATCGCTCCAGAATGTTTTGTCGTTTAAATAAACATGTGACCTGCTGTAGGTTTGTAATGATAAAGCCAAAACCCCGGCAACGGCAAGAATCTGAAATGAACGTTTTGTAAACTTATGTGTAATACGGTGGTATAAAAATTCCAACAAACATATAAGTGAAAAAGCAAGGCCGAAGTAAGCCAGATATGTGTATCTGTCAGCAACGATGACCCTGCCTTTTATTGGAATAATATGCAGTACCAAAGCAATATTGATAAGAAAAAACAGTAAACCGAAGATTATGTTTCTTCGCAATCCCTGGTCTTTTATTTTTCGCAGTGCTACAATAATGCATAATGTTACCAGAATACTAATTATTGGCGAGATGGTATAGATTAGCGGAAGGGATTGGACGGATTCCGGATATGGAACCATGGCATTGAGATTGAATGGAAATATAAACCTGTATAAATAATAATTTAAACTGTAAAACGGATAAAATACATTGTTTGATTTAAATAATGCCCAACCATCCTGAAGCATTTCGTTGCTGTAGAAAAGTATCACTCCGGTTGTTAAAACACCAATGATGAACAGAATAATAAAAAATTTTATTTTATTTCTGGTGATATGAAAGCGTGGTTTATAATATAAAATATAAAGTATAAAAACGGCATTAATTTGCAATAATATATAAAAACTGATTTCAGTAAAGTCCTGAAAAATTGCGCCGGTAATGAAGCTATATATTACAGTTCCACCAATGCTGCAGAAATAGTAGTAAAAAATCAAATCAGTTATCCTGATGTTATGTTTTCGTTTTTTAACCCTGATGTTAAAATTGATAAAATGGAAAAGCTTGTTAATCCTATCGTGATAAAAACCTATAAGCAAAGGTGTTATGATAAATAAAGCCATTTCTTTAAATTGGCCTATTTTGATAAGCATTATCAGGAAAATACCGGTTATTAAAAACCATGACTTGTATTGTATTTTACCGTTTATGAAATATTCCAGTAGTATCAATGTTGGAATAATTGCCAACGCCTGCAATTTACACATAACTGAAAGGTACGATGAAATGATGACAATGAAAAACCAAAGTATTTTTTTGTCTTTAAGAAATTTGATGTATGATAATGCACTTATCAGAAAAAACATAGTAAATAATAGATCCTTACGTTGTGCAATCCAACAAACGCTTTCTGCCCTTGTCGGAAATACGGCGAAAAGCAGTGCGATGAATAATGCGGTTTTATCTGATCTCAACAGTGTTGATGCCAATTTAAATATCAACAGAACATTTAAAGCGTGAATAAGAATATTAATAATATGAAACAACTCCGGACTATCGCCAAACAAATTTATTTGTACAAGAAAACTAAAAAGCACCAAAGAAATATACCGGTTAAACTCATACAAGTCTTTAAATGATGAATAACTAATGTCTTTAAAAACCAAAGCGTTCCCTGTGATATATGTAGTGTCATCCCAGTTCAGGAATTCACCATTCATTGCAGGTAAAAAGACAACAATGCTTAACACAAGAACCCCCACTAAATACAGGTGTATGTTTTTTATTTCTTTTATCATACAAATATATTACGCACTCAAAAGTAAGCATTATTTGTTTTTTTATTGCCTTTAAGCGTAAGATTTAATTTTTTCAAAATTATTCTTTCTAAATGTTCATTAGTCCACATAATGGCTGTTTTTCGGGAATATTAACAGTAAAATAATGATAATCAAAGCACTACAAATTCATCTTGCCCAAAAACTGTTAAAATGCATATTTTAAACTTAGAATTAACGTTGTTTTGGTTTGTGATTGTAATATGGGTTAAATCAATCTCCCGATAAAAAAGAGACACAGAATTAATGAATCGCTCAATTGCTCAATTAAGGTTTAATTTTTTTTTCACTATTCATTGTAGGTTTTTGTGGTAGTTTTAATTCTTTTCCGGATGTTAATGAATCAATGATCCCCATTTTTTCCAGGTTATAATATATGCCATCGGCAAACATTTGATATCCGTTTGAATTACAGTGTCCATCATTTCTCCAGTAGAGCTTATCTTTTTCTTCTTTGCTTAAATCCAACACATCATTGCTGTACTCAAAAAGGTCTATTACAGGTATCTTAATTTCTTCTTTGGTTTTATGCATAAGGGGAAAACATTTTGTTTCTCTGTCATCAATAAAAACAAGAATCAGTTTAAAATGATGTTTTTCAGCAAGCATTTTGAACCGGAAAATGCAATCATAAATATCTTTTGATGCTGCTTTTTGCAGCAACATATACTCCCTTTCCGAAAAAAACCCATGGTAATCCATGAGATCATTCACAATAAAGCGAAAAATATAGCTTACGGCATAAAACTTTTCCCATGAAGGGGGTTTACGATACTTAATACCATCATGAGTAAACCGCTCAAAACCTCCCCTGAAATTGTAAAAGGTATAATCTGAACTTCCCAATGACAACAAAACCATGTCAGGATTAAATTGTAGTAACCTGTCTTTTAATAATTGATATTCATAAAACACATCGGATCCGCCCACACCGGCATTAAACACAGAAATATTTTCATTTGTTTTTAAGTGATTAAATTTATGTTGTAATAAAACAGGATATGTTGAATCCTTCGGAGCACCTATTCCCATTGTGAAAGAATGTCCCAGGCATATTATTCTATATTCATTCTGTTTGTTTTTGCTTTCATGGAGCATACCCCCAAATAGTTTATTATCGAAGTTATAACTATAGTTAAATTCATGGGTTATGTAAGTAAAATCTTTATTTTTACCCATGTGTGCTTTTTTAAAAAATAAACGTGGTGGTGATTTTTGATCATATATTTTATTGATGTACATTTGATAAAAGCCGGATAGATATCTTAAGCCGTTTTGTTCATTGGATGTCGCATTGATGTCATTTGCTCTTAAAATGAACTCAAAGGAAACAACCATTAAAAACACAATACATAAACCCAGTTTAATGTTTTTTCTTG
>JBNJGX010000249.1:0-4168 GCA_051748025.1 Bacteroidota bacterium | reverse complement strand
TATTAACCGGTATATTGATCGCAGTTATACTGGCTGTCAGTTATTGGGGATTCAATTACCTGAAAAACAGGGACCTGTTTAATCAACAAAATACGTATCATGTCATATATGACAGGGTTGAAGGATTGAATGTGTCCAGCCCTGTAACCATGAATGGATATAAAATCGGGCAGGTTAATGACATTAAAATGCTTATGGATCAGGACGGTAAACTGTTGGTTAGTTTTACCACTGAAGACATGTATGAGATTCCGGATTCATCAATTGCCCGCATAAACAGTATGGATTTGATGGGGACCAAAGGCATAGCCATTGAGCTCAGCAATAAAAATAAAATATATGAAGATGGTGATACCCTGTTGGGGGAAACAGAGCAAAGCCTTAAAGACCAGGTTAGTATGCAAATGATGCCCATCAGGAATCAAGCCGAAGACCTGATGAAAGAAATGCAAACTGCCATTGAAGTGGTGGGGTTTATTTTTAATGAGGAAACCAGGAAAAACCTGAAAGCCAGCTTTTCCAGCATCAACCGCACCGTAAAAAACCTGGAATCATCCTCTGAAAACCTGGATTCACTGATGATAGAAGAACAAACACGCATTTCATCCATCCTTGACAATATCAACCAGATAACAAGAACACTAAACGAGAATAAAGAGGACATTTCTAATTCCCTTACTAACCTTTCAGATATTACCGATAGCCTGAAAGCCGCCCGGCTTACCCAAACCGTTGCTAATGCCAATAAGGCCATGAATGATCTCGCTGTCATTACTGACAAAATAAACAAAGGAGATGGATCTCTTGCCCTGCTGATCAACAATGACAGCTTGTATTATGAGCTTGAAGACGCCAGTAAAAACCTCAACCGGCTTGTCTGGGATATGCGTGCCAATCCACGCCGGTATATAAATCTCAAACTTATTGACCTTCGCCGTGATGTTCAGGTAATAGATGAATCCATGCTCAATAAGCGCGACCAGAAACGCCTGGATAAAAAAAGGGAGCGGATGGATGAGTGATAAACCATCTGTCAGTTCGTCCGCAATACAAGGTTCTGTTCCTCAAATCCTATATAAACACCTGTCAGGTCGGCCGTAATACAAGGTGATGAGTATAAGGCACTGTTTAACCCTTGATAACGGAAGACCTGACAGGTGGATTATCATAATAGCCGCCGCTAATTCGCTTAGTGAGGAGCTCGAATCAAAGGCAATTGTTTTGATAAGGCGTTTTAGCCTGTTCTATGCCTGAATCAACCGCTATTTTGAGATCCATGCATGCTTCATGTTTTTGACCATTTTGCAAAAGCATCATTCCACGGTGATAATGTAAAATGCCGGAATCTTTGTTATAAGATATACCATCATCCAAAATTTTAAGGGCTTTTAAAATATCTTTGTTTTCATAATAATGTTGAGCCAGGATAATAAATGCATCCGGCTTTTCCGGTAAAAATTCTGTTGCTTCTTTTAGTTTGTTAATAAAAAGGGTGGTCTGCTGATTTTTAAAACATTGTTTTGCTTCATCCAATAAAAATGCATAATAAGTGTCGGGATCATTGCTGTTTTTTTGCCTTATAAGGGAATTAACCCTTTCAAGATTGTTTTTTGCGTGTGAATATTCAGGTCTTATTTCAAGGGCTTTTTGATAATCTTTTTTTGCTTCATGATATTGTAACAAACGCAGTTTTAAGGCACCGCGATTGTTATACGCAAATGCATCATTCTTATTTTTCTCAATGGCTTTATCAAAATATTCTATGGCTAAATTTGTTTTTCCTGATGATGCATAACATAATCCAAGGTTTGAGTATGTTTCCTGTAAATCAGGGTTTTTTTTAAGTGAAATTTTGTAATTTTTTATTGCCTTGGAAAATTTTCCTTCTTGCTGATAGTATTGTGCCAGGCTATAATAAGCATAAGCATTTTTGGGATCTTCATCAATGGCTTTATTCCAAAAGGTTTTGGCATTTTCCCATACCGGCATTCTTTCAACTAAATTTGATATGAAATAAATTGATAATATTGGAACCATTACATAATAGAGCCAGGGTTTTTTCCATGATGTTTGAAAAATATCTAACAATAACAAAAAGGATACTATCAATCCCGGATAAGCCGCATATCCATACCTGTCAGCTACAATTACCCTTCCTTCAATGGGAATTATATGCAATACAATGCCGATCTGTATAAAAAAGAACAATAACCAAAACAATATGTCCCGGTTTTTCTTCCAATAACGAATAATGCATATTGGTAATGCAATAATAATGATTATGCTTAAATAGATATATATTTGATATTCATTGAATAATTCATGTCCATTTTGATCGGGATATTTATGCATTGGATTAAAACTGCCGGGAATAAAAAATGATTTTAGATAAAAAACAAGGCTGAATGCCCCCAGGATAAGACGATCATTGATGTCTATATATCCTGCTTCACCTGGCTGAAACGAAAACAGCCCCATCCTTTCAATAAACACATTGAATGCTAAAATGAAACCTGCAACACCTAATATCAGTATGATTGAAACAATTGTTTTATTGTTATTTAAATAGAATGGTATCATATCTATTTTGTCGATCAATTGCTTTAATCTTTTATGTTTATGAGTTAATATTGGTATGTTATTAATTAAAATAATAAATGATATAAAACAGACAATGAAGTCTATTATGTACAAAAATGCATTTATGGCAAATTTAGGGGCAAGCTGTTCCGAAACGATTATAGTATTAGCAAGGGTTTGGATAAAAACAAACAGGCTGAGTAAAAACAAAAACCAAGTGGCGTACTTTTTTAATTTAAGGGGGATATGCCTGTTGTACATTGTTGTTATCCATAAACAAGCAGGTCTGTATAATGTCAAAAAAAGGTATAACAGAAAAAAGATTAAAAAGAGAAATATTAAGCCTGGCATTAATGCCAGTATTGAAAGTTTTTCCAGAAACAGTTCCAGTGTAAATTTACGCTTGTAATAAATATCCATTAAAATAAATAACACAGGGATGGTATAGGCTTGTATTTTTGCCATGCTGGCTACATATACCAGCCCCATGGAGAGCATCATTAGTAATACCTTTTTAATGATCCCCTGATGTGTTAAAAACTTGTGATATGCCAGGAGGCTGAGAAATAGAAACAACATGTACAATAGATCCTTTCGCCCGGTAATCCAAACGACAGGTTCAGCAAATAATGGATGTAAGGCAAAAAGTAAGGCAGCCAGTGCTGCTATAAATGGCCTTTTGGTTAGTAATCTAACCAGGATAAATAATAACAATACATTTAATAAATGCAAAATTACATTTACAAAATGGTAGGCCTGGTAACTGTCTCCGCTTATCTGATATTGAACAGAATATGACCAAAGCGCAAGTGATTTATACCTTTCCCCTTCAAAGAGATTAGCCATATTGTCAACCGTGAGGTTTTGCACGTTGGGATTTCTGAAAACATTCTCGTCGTCATCCCAATTAACGGCACTGTATTGCAAAGATGGTAAATATACCACGAATGTTATTACAAAAGTCAATAACAGGAGGCGCCACGATATTACAGATTCATTTTTAATTAAGCATTTCATTTTGCATTCTCATGTTTTAACATGCCAAACATCAATGGTTACAAATATAATGATTATTAAACCAATATGATCCATTTTGCTAAAAATCGTATTCATTGCCTCAGATGTAATATTTTGAGCGATTTATCATTGGTTTTAATGTTTTTATCAAAAAATTTATCCATACCATGAACATAATTAAAAAAAATCATGGGTGTTAGCATAATTTTGATATTTTTGTACTCATAGCATCTTTATGAAAAAAAAATATGTTTGTGTAAAAAAAAATGTATATTTACATACTGAAATAAAACAATAATTTTTAGAATGATAATGGTTTTCTTTTTGTGAGGTGCAACCGAAATTAGATTCATAAAGCTATGGTTCATTAAATAACTTAATCCAATGAAAACTTTTTTACAGAGAATTCTGCCATTAATAATTGTGCTTTGGGCTTTTTCATCAGAGGGATTTTCGCAATGTTCTAATTGTAATAGTAATTATCCTTCGGGAACCCATACAACATCTTCAGATACATGGACAAACATAACAACTTGCAATTATGGGGGGGAATATGCTTATTGTGACCTGA
>JBNJGX010000248.1:0-4173 GCA_051748025.1 Bacteroidota bacterium | reverse complement strand
ATTTCATCTTTCCTATCCTTATCACCCCGACCTCGTGCACGTGCATAATAATAATAGAAATAAACCAATAAGCCCGGCATTTATGTCGGGGGTCTTGAGGCAAAAACACAATGGGGCTCATATCCTTGCAACAAACAAGAATTTTCTGCTGGTAAGTTGCAAGGTATCCTTCCGGGATTATTTTTCACTTTTTTTGATGTTTTTTAATTCTTTGTCATGTACTTAGGGCCAATATATTAAAGAATGCAAGGATAAAGAGATAGAGATAGAAACATTATTACACCAAGGTTCTCAGAGCCTTGACTATGATGTGTTTTTTGGGTGAAAATGTGTTACGGATGTTTAAAAAAGGCTCGTTTCATTTCAATTATTAATACAATTCAACATATAATCCCCCTTAGACCTTTTTTAAATGCACACAAAAGAAAACTTACCCATTTTGCATGCTGTGTAACATACCAAAAATATAGGATTCTATAAATGGGGGGGGTATCTTGCGTACAACAATCCACTATAAACATACAGAAAAATAAACTATTATGAAAAAAAATCTTTTAACTTTAACTTCGTGCTTGCTTTTATCGGTGGCATTAGTTGTATTTTACGGTTGTGAAAAGGAAGATATAGTTCAATCATCAACATTAGACAATCATCAATCACAAAAAGGTAGTTTTCCCGAATTGATGAAAGAACCATTAGTTCAGGATATGCTAAATGACCTAAAACCTTATGGTATTTTTGTTAATGCAGAAGGTATTTTGGAATTTAGCTCAAAAGAGGACATTAATGATGTCATTGATATACTTGAATCATACAACAATAAATTTGATGATGATTCGTTAATGTATCCAACTGATCCGATGTTGGTAGCATTTGAAACAGCTTATCAATTCACTTCATTAAGGCGCAAGATTGAATATGAGATTACATTGCTTGAAGATAAAGAACAACTTACCGTCGAAAATGACCCGGATGACCATCATATTGTTAGTGAATACTTGCGTACAGTACTCACACCGGATAACGAGGTGGAAATCAACAATCTGGTATGTGTGTATGCCGAACAAGACATCGGAATAGGCATAATGGATGAGGATTATTTTGCACTTGACAGTCTGCAGAATATACTACGTGGTAATACTTCTCAGCTTCAGCAAACAGTGGGACAGTTTTGTCTTACAGATGAGAACGCATTTTTATTAGGTGATGAGGATTATTTAGAAATAGATTTTACACATTATGTTGACAACAACAATCCATTAAAAATAATATTTAGTAATTTGACTTCGAGCACATATTATTACGACTTAACTTATGCATGGGACTTTGGAGACGGATCATTAACTGTATCAGAACAAAATCCTGTGCACACATATAACATTGGAGATAGTTATGAAGTGAGACTAACAGTTTCCTTGGGCGGCCTCCCTATCGGTGATAAACCAAAAACCATCACCGTAGGTGGAAACACATGCCACGCAGACTTTTCCAAAAATGTTATGGAAGCTGGATTGGTTAACTTCCATTCTAACTCAGTTTCCAGTGGTAATATTACAAGTTATTATTGGGATTTTGGGGATGGTAATACAAGCACAGATGAAAATCCTTCGCACACTTACGCTGAAAATGGAGTTTACAACGTTAATCTTACTATTACTGATTCTAATGGTAATACAGATTTTTCAGATCCACAATCAGTTGCTGTTGAAACCATTTACCAATGTTGTAAAGCAAATTCCGCTGACAGTGATGTTAAGAATTATAAGGAAGGCGAAAGGGTGGCTAAGCTATATTTAAAGGAAAGAAACGTATGGCCATTTCATAGATTAATTTCAAAAGTAGTAAATTTTCGGATAAAATCAAATGGAACTTTAAAACGAAACAGAGCTGATGTGATTGGTGCTTGTAGTTACGGTATTCTGCATGAACACACTTGTAATAATCATTGGGCAAAAAATTTGCTTCCATATGATGAGCGAACAGACGGCTTTAGAAAGAAATTCACAAATAATTATCCAGTAGGAATGAGATATCGTTTACTTAATGAAAATGCTAAGGGATGGTACCGTATCGAAGATGCTGGTGTCACTTATGATGTTGACAATGTATTAAAACTACATAATGAAACCTGCAACTAATCAAATATATACAATTATGAAAAAAGCACTCACATTCTTATTTATCCTAATTGCCATTCAGAGCATGGCTCAGAAGCAGGAAATAGGAATCAGATCCGGATTACATTACGATGTTCACACTTTTACTGGAGACAATGATATGTTCCAACAGTATCTGGATGGCTTAAAACCTTCTGCCGGGATATTCTACAGCAGAACCAATGAAAAAGGACTGTTTTGGGAAACAGGCCTTGCTTATCGCAGTGTTACATTAAATCCAAACCTTTACACTCCATACAGATATACAATGTTGTTACGTATGGAAACAATTTACAGCATCATTAGCATACCTGTGCATATCGGTTATTCATTTGATATATCCGAAAAATTAAATACAAAAATTAGCATGGGAGCTGATGTGGGATATAATATTGGTAATGACAACATAAGCATAAGTAATACATTTACTGCTATGGATAACACTACATATATTTACTCAATTGTCACCCGTAATAAAATTGAAAAACAATTGAATTTGTATCTTTCCAACAGCATTGAGTTAAGGTATAAAACAAAATGGGGTCTTCGACCCGGAATTTTTTGTACATACCATGCTGGATTGTTTAATACATGGAAAACAAACTCTGCTTACATAAAAACAATAAATTTAATGACAGGAGAAGACACGTATTATGGTACAACAATATCGGGTCGTGGTTCAGCCCTGCTGTTTGGCCTACAGGCATCGTGGGTATTTTGAATTTCTTTTAAGATGACAACAAATTCAAAAATTGAGACGTGATTTGTAACTAAAAAGCACAACTATGAAAAAGCAATTCGAATGCATTTATCATGATTGCCATTCAGGGCATGGCTCAGGCACAGGAAACAGGCATTCGATCCGGCATACAAACTTACGTGTATACCATATCCGAAGGAACGGATGCCTTAACACTAATGCTCACATGGGAAGCACCCAGGTTTGATTTGTATTATCGTAATTGGACAAATATCAATGAGTATCTGTTTTATGAAGCCGGCTTTGCCTGGTACCGTCCGGCATTAACAAGCAGCGATGAAATAATGTTTTTTGATGAAACAGTAACCCAACGGTTTTCAAACTTGCTGTTTCAGGCAATGTCAATCAGCGGTGCCATAGGCAGTGAGTTCAAAATGGCTTCAAACCTCTACCTTGATTTGCATACAGACTTATCTGTGGATTACTATTTTGACCCGGTTCCTGCACAATCCGGTGGCGGATACCTACCTATGCTCTGCTGATTTTGTAAAAAACCGTAGTTAACTAACAGTTATTCAGGTTTATATGTTGATAACTTATTTGATATTCTACACGAAAACTGCAAGAATTTTAGCATTTTCAACCTGAAAAGCTTGTAGTTATGATTAACTACACACCTCAAAATCAGTTAAGTTTGACCTTGCTCAAACATCCGTTTCAGTAGGAATTAGACAAGGAAAACCGATGGGTAAAATTGGCAAAACTTGCACCCGGGGATGAACTTGCAAACATCTACATTCAACATTTGCGAAGCGCAACAGGCCGCCAGTCGGTTAATGTGCGAACAGTTATTGCCGCCTTGATCGTTAAACACAAATTGAATCCTGACGATAGAGGTACTGTTGAGATGATCCAGGAAAATATCTATCTTCATTACTTTTGTGATCTGAAAAAAATTTACCACCAAAAGAGGCTATGGCCTAAACAAGATCAAAGCAAGCTTGCCAGAGACCTCAGAATCATGGGTTAATGCAATATTCTTTGTCATGAACCTGACCTAACTCTTAAAAGTTGCTCAAAAATACCCGGAATTTTTTGTGCATATTTTTAACTCCTTAAAAAATGAAATTATAAAGGCATTTTTTGAACTTTTCCTGTTCAATAAGCCAAAAGATGCAGTAATTAATCAAAACTATGGGTAAGAAAATCAGCAGAGCCTAAATAAACAACAGAAAACACCAAAAAACAAGATGAAAAAACCGGAACAAAAACCTACCAAAAAACATGTTTTTTCATTTACGAAAGGTCTTACCTTTG
>JBNJGX010000247.1:0-4235 GCA_051748025.1 Bacteroidota bacterium | reverse complement strand
CGGTGAGCGGTGAGCGGTACAGGTGGATTTTTATGGAACATTTTGCCTTACACCTGTTTTTTCAGCAATTTTTCAAGTTCAATCATTTCGTCTCGCTTGCGGGCTGCTTCAATAAAATCAAGTTTTTTGGCAGCGGCTTCCATTTCTTTTCTTGTTTTTTCCATATTTTTCACCAGGGCATTTTTGTCCATATACTGAACCACGGGATCGGCTGCAATGTTGATCTGGTCTTCTGTTTCAGGATACGCTTTTGGTTCAGGCATTTTTTCGCCTGCGAAGGAATAGCGTTCACGGCGGATTGCTCTCGGGGTAATATTGTGTTTTTTGTTGTATGCCATTTGCTTGGCACGGCGGCGGTTTGTTTCGTCAATGGTTCGCTGCATGGAACCGGTAATTTTGTCGGCATACATAATAACCAGACCTTCCAGGTGTCTTGCTGCACGTCCGGCGGTTTGTGTGAGGCTGCGTTCAGAACGTAAAAACCCTTCTTTATCAGCATCCAGAATAGATACAAGGCTGACCTCAGGTAAATCCAGCCCTTCCCTGAGCAGATTAACGCCCACGAGGACATCAATTTTACCGGAACGTAATTGCTCCAGTATTTCCACGCGTTCCAGGGTTTCAACATCAGAATGAATGTAACGTACTTTTATTTTAATTTTAATCAGGTATTTTGTGAGCTCTTCAGCCATGCGCTTTGTCAGTGTTGTAACCAATACCCTGGCTTTTTTTTCTGCCCTTTTTTGGATTTCTTCCAACAGATCATCAATTTGATTTGTGGTAGGCCTGACTTCAACAGGTGGATCCAGAATACCTGTCGGCCTGATCACTTGCTCGGCGATGATGCCGCCACTTTTCTGCAGTTCATAATCAGCCGGTGTGGCAGAAATGTAAACCATTTGATTTACCAGGTTGTCAAATTCTTCAAATTTCAAAGGACGGTTATCCAAAGCTGCCGGCAAGCGGAAACCATATTCTACCAGGTTTACTTTTCTTGATCTGTCACCGCCGTACATAGCCCGGATTTGCGGTAACGTCACATGGCTTTCATCAATAATGGTAATGAAATCATCGGGAAAATAATCCAGCAGGCAAAAGGGTCGGGAGCCCGGACTGCGGCCGTCAAAATAACGGGAGTAATTTTCGATTCCGGGGCAATGTCCCAGCTCACGAATCATTTCCAGGTCAAATGTGACACGCTCTTCAATCCGTTTGGCTTCAAGATGTTTTCCGATGTCTTTAAAATAGGCAACCTGTTTCGTCAGATCATCTTCAATTTGTTTAATTGCTTGTTGAATGCGGTATTTTGTGGTGACAAATATGTTGGCCGGATATATGATTGCCTGTTCCAGAGGTTCGATTTCACGGTTATTGTAAGGATCAACAGAAAAAATTTCTTCAACTTCCTCATCCCAAAATATAACCCTTATGGCAATATCATGATAGGCAAGAAAAATATCGACGGTATCACCCTGAACACGAAAACTTCCGCGGTCAAACTCGGTATCGGAACGAAAATACAGACTGTCAACCAGCATGCGTAAGAAAGCATCCCTGCCAATTTGTTCCCCGGTTTTTATTTTGATGGTGTTGGCATGAAAATCTTCAGGGTTACCAATACCATAAATACAGGAAACCGAGCTGACAACAATGACATCGCGCCGTCCTGAAAGCAGGGCAGAAGTAGCAGAAAGCCGCAGTTTCTCAATCTCATCGTTTATGGACAAATCTTTTTCAATGTAAGTGTCAGTCACGGGCAGGTAGGCTTCCGGCTGGTAGTAATCATAATACGAGACAAAATATTCTACCCGGTTGTCCGGGAAAAACTGTTTAAATTCGCCATAAAGCTGCGCTGCCAGGGTTTTGTTGTGGCTCATCACCAATACAGGCCGGTTAACGTTTTTAATCACATTGGCCATGGTAAAGGTTTTTCCCGATCCGGTAACGCCAAGTAAGGTCTGGTGTTCCCGTCCCTGTTCTATGCCTTCAGTTATTTCTCTGATGGCCTGAGGCTGATCGCCCGTGGGCTTATAATCCGATTGCAGTTTGAATTTGTCCATAAAACCTATAAAACTTCTGCAAAGGTAGTGATTTGGTTTGGATTTCAGGAAGATTTGGGCGTGCCCGCTCCGGCTCCGTAAAACACTGCGCCTACGGGTCGGTCTCCGGCCTGTAGTTGAATTTCTCAAACCAAACGTCATGGTCACGTTGGTTTTGGATTATACTCATTTAACATCAATGTTTATCGTTTTAAACAGGGTGACCATAAAGGCCGGTGGAAACACAGGGATTTTTCTTTCAGCCCGCCGGTGCCGGATACCCTGCCGCCAGCTATGCCTTGCTTTTTTGCACTGCAAACAGAGTGACAGGCGGAACTCCTGTTCTGCAGTATAGCAAAAACAGGCATAGCCGGTGGCAGGTAGAAGGCAAAGGCGGTGACAATCATCCTGGATGCAAAGTTTTCCCCGCTGCCCAAATAAACAATATCATTTAAATTGCATTGTTTTGTTTTACCCGTCACAACCTTTCAGGCAGGGAAAAGTCCAAAAAAATCATTTGTTTTTAGGTAAAAGTGAACGCAATTCTGACAAATGGGCAGCTTTGGGATAAAAAACAAAAAAGTCGTTTGATTCACTCGAATTAAGTTTCAAAGCTTTTGAAAAATAAGAGATAGCGTTTGATTTATTTTGGGCTTCGAGATGATAAGCAGCAAGGCGGTATTTAATCCTGGCTGTATTTTGATTGAATGTTTCCCCCCGGGTTAGCACTTCAATGGCCTTTTTAATTTTGCCGGTAGAAAATTCCATATCAGCATAGCTTACCCAAAATTCCGGTTCATAGGGGAACAAATCAAGGGCTCTTTCAAATGCCCCCTGTGCTTTTTGTGATAAACCCAATTTTTGAAATGCTCTACCAAGCGCATACCAGGAATCAGGGTCATATACTACATGTTTTAATGCAGACTTGAAATGTGTGATGCTTTCATGGTATTTGTTTTCATTAAATTTTATTAAACCCAAACCATAATGTGCATCTGCACATTTTTTATTGTGTTGCAGTGCAATATGGTAATATTTATATGCTTGTTTATATTTTCCAAGCAGACGGTAAGCTTTTCCAATTTCCGCAAAATTACCGGAATATGGTTCAGTTTTATCAACATACCTTTTATAATACTTAATGGCTTCCCCGTAATTTTCCAACCGCATGAGATTTCCTGCAATGCCAAGTATTGCCGGCAAATAGTTTGGTGCTACTGTAAGTGCATATTTAAAAGCTTCATGTGATTTATGAAAATTATCGGTATTATGATAATTTACAGCAAGGTTGTACCAGGCTGTTTCAGAAAAAGGATTGAGTTCAAGGTATTTCTTATAATAGAAATTACTTAAATCTGTGTTCCCTGATCTTTCATAACAATAAGCAAGGTCATACAATAATTCAGGGTCATCAGTGCCAACCAGTTTGTATGCTTTTTTAAAATACCGGATTGCTGATTCATACTGTGAAGCTGATTCGAGGGTGGCAGCAATGGTATAATACATATGCTCAATTTCTTCTCCGGCGTTTATAACCGCTTTTTCAAACAATGCTTCTGCATCGGAAAATTTTTTATTCATCACCTGTATCATCCCTTTAACAAGAAACACCTCAGGCTGTGATCCTTCTATGTTTTCCACTTCATTCAATAATATCCAGGCTCTGTTTAATTTTCCTTCAGAAAAGAAATATTTAGCCTTTCTGAGTTTGATACCTATGGCACCCGGATGTAATTTATCAGCTAACCGTAACAAACGTTCTGCTTCGTCAGAATCATCAAGTTCAAGAAAACGATCCAGCAACATCTCCAGTTCATTTACATCAAAATATGATGGGGTTCCCTTATATTTATAGGATTCATACCTGTTGTTCAATTCATCATATTCACCGGGAGATAAAAACCCGAAATTGCTTTCACTCATATACTGTAACCATTTAATCTTTATTACAAAGATAAATAATAATCAGACACAAAAGAATAAAGAAAACTTAAACTTTTGGTTTTGGTTTTTCGGTATTCTGCATTCGGTGGCCGGTGAGCGGTGGATTTCCACAGATGGGCTGTCTGCGGCAGCTTTTGTTGGGTCCACGAATTGGCACGAATTATCACGAATGGGTATTCGGTAAACGATAGTCGGTAAGCGTGGTTTGCATTAGGATTTACAAAGGCTACAATAGCCCGGAAAGGGACAATT
>JBNJGX010000246.1:0-4237 GCA_051748025.1 Bacteroidota bacterium | reverse complement strand
TCTAATGTCTTGTTAAAAAAGAGGTAATCAAATAATTGGTTCATTTGTACAGCTACCGTCAAATTATCCCCTTTCTTGACATTCCATTTACTACCACGGTGATCTGCATTGTGGGTGACCTGACTGTAGCCGTATTTTTCCGGCCAGCTAATGTCAGCTTTTGAAAAACCTTTTGTCCGGTTAACAGATTTGTTACTTCCATGGTACGTATAACCGGCCTTTATATATCCCTGAAAAACCGGTTCTTTAAATAAGTTGATGTCGGCAGTGGCAATGTCAGCCAAATGTGTCAAAGAAAAACTTTGTTTGTTCCCGTTTTTACTGTAATCTGATTGTATTTGTGCATATGAATCACCGCTGTTAAAATTCAAGCTGAAATGGCCATCTGCTATGCTGTCGCCATAACGGAAATCTTTATGCCGGCTGTAATTAATTGTCAGGTTGTCTGCTTTGCCGTATTCTGTTTCTATGCCCGTATGTAATCTGGCGCCGGTTTTTTCATAAAATCCTTTGGCAGATGATTTGCCTGAAGACCTGTAAGCCAGGTAGCCGTTAAATTGTAAACTATCGGCAGATAATTGTTCCAGTCTTGTACTGTCAAGCCAGGCTTTCCATTCAACATCATTGTCGCTGCGCAGGTGAGACTGAATTTGCAAGTTCAGGTTCATAAGCTTTACATCATTTAGCTTGATATAGCTGCTGTCGAAACTGTAATGTCCCTGGTTATATGAGAAATGTGTCCCGGCGTGATAAACCCTGCTGCCAGTGCTGTTATGTTTTGCCTGGATGTGAATGTTTGTTTGTGGGGAATGCCCTGTTTCTGTTTTCAGGTGAATGCCGGAAATGGTTTGCGTTTCTTCTTCTGTGTGGCGGTATATTGAAAGGTTGGCAATAAACAACGAAGGCATGCTATTTATTTTACCACTGGTTGACAGATCAGGGATGTCTTCTGTGCCTGTCTCAGATATCTGGTCAGGATAGATGTGTATTTGCGGTGATAAGATGATTATTTTTGTGCCTGTGTCATGTTTGCTTTTGTGTTTTAAACCGGTGCTGATAACCACATGTTCGGCGTAAAACAAGGTGTCGTTGCTGTTTTCGGATCTTTTGATCAAAAGGCCGCTGAAAGAAACTGCCGGATTCCCTTTTTGCCATAAAAAACCAATTTTTTCATATTCAATGTTGTTTCTGCTTACCGTTTTATCTGTCCCCGGTAGCAAATGCCTGTTCATTGTGTTGATACCGCTCTTAGTGATAAAATAAACCGGAACGATGCAAACGAGCAGTGCTATGATGGGTATGATGATGAATTTGGTATTTTTCATATTGTGAGTTCAGTCTAAAAAGTAAAAATAACAAAATTTCCCACCAAGACACAAAGACACCAAGTTTCACAAAGTACTGGTATTCAATAAATTTAACTTTGTGATTCCTTTGTGTCGTAGCGGCTTTGTGGGATAAAATGACTTTTTAGACCGGTTTCATATTGTATTTGAACACAAGGGTAACTGTAACGAATCAGTACTCGCCCCCTGGAAAAAAAATAGGGGAACTTCAAAAAAGCTAACTTATAAATTTATTTGCAAATTTTGTTGGTATGGCATAATTATTTCCAACGAAGCTATAACACAGCTAGTTTTTATTCTTTTCCTGTCACCTCTATAACTTGCTCGTATAGCTCAGGTATCTTGTTTTTAACCACATCCCATACAATCGAATAATTTACCCCCATATAATCGTGGATTAATCTATCTCGCATACCTGCCATATTTTTCCATTTGATAGTACTCCACTTTACTTTAAAATCAGCAGGTATCTTTTTCGTAGCTTCTCCAATAATCTCTAAACTCCTTATTACAGCACGTTTTAATGTCTCATCAGCCAAAAAGTCATCTTTTGTTTTTTCTGGTGTGATTACTGAAAGTAAATATGAACTTTCATCTCGGATATGTTTCAAATATTCAATAGGTTCCTTAGGCATACTTTACTTCATTTAAAATCTTTGGCCCAATATAAGGACTTAATCCATTTTTTGTAACAATCTCAACCCTTTGATTTTTAAATAATTTCTCAATAATATCATAAACTGCCATATAGTTGTCAAAGTTTTCCTTTTCAGGCTCAAAATCAATCAATATATCTATATCACTATCTTCAGATTGTTCATCTCTCGCATATGAACCAAATAATCCAATCGATTTGATTCCATATATAGAAAACTCAGTCTCTTTAGACTTTATGCTGCTTAGTATATATTCCTTATTCGTCATTTTACAATCATTTTTACAAATATAATAATCTTTTGTTTATGTGCAGGTTGTTTTCTGAAATTACCGGCAACCTGTTCATAACACCGGTAAAAACAACTTTATACGCCGACCATAAGCAGTATAAAACGGGTTCAACACACCTGAATTAAAAACAAAGGTAATATTTTTTTGGATCAATCTGCGTTTTACGCCTGACAAGTTTTTGAACTTAGGATTTTGATTTTCCTGCCTCGCACGTGGGTTAGGGGCCATAAAATGTTTAAGGGGCCTTCTATTAATTCTTTTCTTTCAAGAAACAAATGTAATGAATAATATGCAAGGCATAAATTTTTCTGAATAGCCATAGCTATTTAGAAAAATTTTAACGCAGTCAGATTGTTTATTATATTTTCATAATTTTGGCTGCACTCGGCAGAGCTCAAGCAACCCTTCGACTCCGCTCAGGACAGCGGCTTGGCTCTGCCCTCAATTGCACAAAATTTGTTCCCGTAGGGTTTTCAGCGTTTCTCATATACTGCTTCAAATTTTATTGCATTATCCCGATAGTGCTTCAAAAATTTTCATTGTCTATGAAAAACGCTGAAAATCTTGTTGCGAAAGAATTATTAGAAGTCCCCTTAACAACGAAATATCAATACAGCAAGTGCTTTTTACTCGAATCCCGCCATTCAGCGTTGTATTTGCTGTCGGTGAAGTAAATGAGTAAATCAGCATCATATTTGGAATCGGCAAACCAAATGATTTTGTCGGCATCGTATTTTGAATCTGTAAAATACCACAAGCCCTTGTTATCATCGGCATTATATTTAGATGAAACCTTATAGACCAACAAGTCAGCATCGTATTTGCTGTCTGTTACAAAAACTTTAATGTCAGCATCATATTTTGAATCTGCGGCAAAAACTTTTTGCCCCATACTGCTGCTGCTGATAAAAATGAACATCACGATTCCTAAAAAGCCACATAGTTTTTTCATAATATTACTGTTTTTATTAGTACATCAAATGTTTTTTCTCATTGTTTTGCCATCCGGCATCACTTCTGTATTCTGCAAAAAATATCTTTAAATCTGCATCACTTCTGTAGTCCACAAAAAATATTTTCTTATCGGCATCACTGCGATAATCACAAAAATACCATAACCCTTCATTGCCTTGCGCATCACTCCGGTAATCACATTTGTAAACAATCAAATCGGCATCACTGCGATAATCCACTGCAAATACCTTGACATCTGCATCGCTGCGATATTCACAACTGAAAACTTTTTGCGCATGACCGGAACCGCTGAAGGTAACCAGGACCAGCACTATTGAATTTACCAGTATGTGTTTTAAAAATGCTGCCATATAATGTTACGAAAAATATTAAAAAATCAGAAGCTTTAACAAAACACTAAAACTAAAACAAAAATTGGTCCTAAAAAAATTTTGTTATCAACAATATTTTGCTTTATTTTGCCCAAATGGTTAAACCAAATGGATAAAATAATTGGATTGTATTTTGAAAAGATGACTGTATGATTGGATTATTGAACGATGGCGAGATGGAGTGATGGAGAGATTGTGTGACGGAGTGATAGGGAGATGGAGTGACGAAACGATGGAAAGGAACACGGAACATGGAACACGATGGCACGATGGGGCGATGGGGCGAGTTGGCGATGGGGCGAAGGCAGAACCCGAAACACGGAACACAGAACCCGAAACCCGATAGCACGAAGGCACGATTGAACGATGGCACGAAGGAACGATAGCACGATTGAACGATTGAACGATGGGGCGAATGCAGAACCCGAAACACGGAACACGGAACACGAAACCCGGAACCCGAAACACGAAAGCACGATGGAACGATTGTGCACGGCAGGGATGCGATTTATCGTATTCCGGAAACGTGCAACAATCTGAAATATTGGAATGCTGTTCCGTTAAATTTCAAAATTGAGCAAAGTGAATTAATAACCA
>JBNJGX010000245.1:0-4267 GCA_051748025.1 Bacteroidota bacterium | reverse complement strand
GATTCAAAATATCATCCATTAGTCCTTCATTTTCTTTTTCCAGTGCCAGAATATCCGCTGTAACCTCTTCGAGGCTGCGCAATTTCTTGTGCTGATAAAAATATTTGTTAAAACTTATTTCACAACCAATGCGGGTGGCATCCATGTCTATCCAGGCTTCCGGTACGTGGGGTTTCACTTCCCGCAAGTAATAATTGTAAATGTTCTCTTTGATCGGCACCTGTTCATAATCACGCAGGCTGCTTTCGCTTTCATACAGAATGTATTCATCCGGGTTTTCGCCGGGATACCAGCCATAATCAGGCAAAGCATCTTTGGTGCAGTCTAATTGATTCAAAAGTGCCTCCAGCTTGTTTCCTGTGAGCTTTACCCGTTTTTTGATCACCTTTTCAGCGGTTTCATCGTACCAGCTCATGGCATGCAGAATCGTTTTCTTTTCTGAATCTGTGCATTTTAGCCCCGGTTTTTTCAGAGCTGCATTGACATCAGCTACAAAACGGTTGTAATCATTGTATTCACGCTTTCCGAAATGCTTTAGCAGGGAACTTGCCTTATCATAGAGGGATTTATGCTTTTGCCAGAGTTTTTTGCCTTTCAGTTGGTTTGTCTGCTTGCGGGTGAGTTCTATGCTTTCTTTTTCGCACCATTCCAGCGTTTTTTTTTCAAACTTTCCGGGTGCATCGTACACTTCATCACCAAACTGCTGATGCATCCACTGCATAACTTCCCGCAGCTTGTCATCGTATCTCAGGCTTTCGGCTTTTTCTTTGGCAAATTGTGCTTTCAGACGTTTTGGTCGCTGTATGGTCACTTTGTAGTAGCCAAAATCTGCATTGTCAAACAATTTTGAGGACAAGCCTGTCTCACCTTCCCTTGTTTTTTCCTCCATCTGCATATACACCTGCAAAATATCACGGATGTGTTCCTGCGTAAACTCGCAATTTTTAGCCCCCAGGTTTTTACGCAGTTTTTTGTACAATTCGCCGGCATCAATGAGCAGCACTTTTCCCTTGCGGTTTTCAGGCTTTTTATTGGTCAATATCCAGATGTAGGTGGTGATGCCGGTGTTGTAAAATAAATTGTTCGGAAGCTGAATGATGCAATCCAGCATATCGTTTTCAATGATGTAGCGACGGATGTTGCTTTCCCCGCTGCCGGCATCCCCGGTAAACAATGATGAACCATTGTGCACAGATGCAATGCGGCTGCCACGCTTTTCATGTTTCAGGGATTTCATTTTGTCAATCATCTCCATCAGGAAAAGCAATTGCCCGTCAGATGAACGTGGAATGGCAGCCTGATCAGACATCTCACCCCAGTAATCTTTTAAGGGGACAAGAAAACGTGGAACAAGCACTTCTTTTCCATCCATGATAAACCGCTTTTCACTGTTCCAGGATTTACCGTATGGTGGATTTGACAGCATATAATTAAAGGTAGTATCTGCAAATGAGTCTGTTGAAAGCGTAGAGCCGCTTTTGATGTTTCTGGGGTCATTTCCTTTAATGATCATATCGGACTTGCAGATGGCATAGGTTTCATCGTTGATTTCCTTGCCGTAAAGATGCACATCCCTTTCAAATTTGATATTGCCGTTTTGATCTTTGATAAAATTCTGTGTTTCGGTAAGCATTCCGCCCGTTCCGCATGCCGGATCATACACCGTAACAACCGAAGGCATATCATCTTTCACCGGCTCAAGTATGATATGAGTCATCAGCTCAATCACTTCTCTCGGGGTAAAGTGCTCTCCGGCCTCTTCGTTGTTTTCTTCATTAAAACGGCGGATGAGTTCTTCAAAGACATAGCCCATGCCAAGGTTTGTGAGTGGCGGAAGTTTTCTGCCTTCCGAATCGTAGGTTAGCTTATCTGTCAGGTTGATGTCTTCGGAGGTGAATTTTTCAAGCACATCCAGCAGGACATCTTTTTGGGTCATGTGCCGGATTTTGCTTTTCAAATCAAATTTTGACAAGATTTCCCGCACGTTATCGCTATAACCATCAATGTATTCGATGAGGTTTTGTTGCAAAATCTGTGGGGTATTGCTGGCATTTTTGTACAGCAGTTTCAATGTCCATTTGCTGGTATTGTAAAACTTATATCCTGATTTACGTCTCAGTGCGTCGAGGTCTCCCCAGTTTGTTATACCGATTTCTTTTCGCTGAAAGCTAAACTCTTTCATCACCTCCTCTTTGGTTTCCTCAAGCAGGGCATCCAGCCTTCGGAGCACCACCATTGGCAGGATTACATCACGGTACTTTCCCCTGACATAAACATCCCTCAAACAATCATCTGCAATTGACCAGATAAAGGCCACTATCCTGTTATGTGATTCCTGTGTCATTATTTTGATTTTAATGCATAAAAGTAAGAAAATTCTACCGGAAATTCTACCGGATTCTATACTGTATAGTAAAATCAGAACTAAACTTTTTGATTGCAATGGTTTACAGTTTAATCCCATTATATCCTTATTTCTATACCACAAAGCAAAACCATTTTAAAAAAACATTGATGATGATGTGATTATAGCGGTTGAGAATCGGAAGGAAAGGCAGGCAAATTGATGGTGTAGTTGTACTTTTTGATTGCGAAAAACTGGTGCTTTATTAGTTGCTGATTACACCGTAGCGCAGCGTACTTGGGTGTGTCGGAATCCGGTGGCTATGGCTGGATTGGATTATGGGAGGTGAAGGTGAGGGGAGCTTACAGTGAGTGTTTACTGGCGGGGCAGGGTACTTGATGGGGATTTTCTCGCATTATTCATTCAGCTTCTTTTTTTGAAAGTAAAAATTCTGTCACCGTTTCCCAATCAGGGAATTCTTCACTTCCAAAATGAATCCATTTTCCTTTGAAATCTTTTGCTCCATTGTTTGGTCTGTCGTCAATTAAATAGTCTCCAGTATTTAAGTTCTTATTATGTGAAATAATTAACCTTTTGTAAAACAAACTATCCTTTTCTTTACCAAAATACCTATGTACCCATTCTAATTTGTGTATCCAGGCACTTGGGTTAAGCCATGGTGCTGTAGAAAGAATATATAAATCATATTCAACCGAAAGCTTACGAACTGATTCAATGGCATTGGGGAAAGGTTCCATTAGTGAAAATATATGTGGAACTTCATCTAAATCATCTTTATATTTTTTTTTCGTTAAACTGTCTAATTTATCTATTCCACTTTTAAAATCAACAAGAACATCGTCCATATCTATGTAAATGATTTTTTTCATATTTTGGTAGTTAAATTTTTAGTTGATGCGCAACTGGCGGTATTCACCGTGGGGCAAAAACCCACACAATCTTTTAGCTCCATCACACCGCTAATGTAATGATGTTCAGTTAAATTACCAAATCTATGTTTCACCCACCTGTCATGTCTCCCGTTATTACAGTTGTGGAAAGATGATAATGTTGTAGCAGGTAAATAATGGGCGGGCTTGTTGGGTGGTGTAATCAATGATTTCTTATTTTCTTCGGGTTTTGTCGATTATCGAACAGTGTAACAATTCGAACTTCCTTGTTGTCTATTCGATAATATATCGTTGTTTGTTTAGTTAAAACTGACTTTCTGAGACTTTTAGATGTTGCACTTGCCGGAAAAAGTCTGGGATTCGATTGAATCAAGTTGATTTGCCTGTATAAAAGTCTGGAAAAATTGCGAATTTCTTTTTCAGTCCATCGCTGTTTAAGATAGTCAAAAATATTGGACAAATTTACCAGTGCTTCGTCAGTCCAAACAATTTTATAGGTACTTTCCATAAATTTTTTGGGCTGATTCATGAGAATTCATTCGTCCTTCTTCAATGTCCTTTAATCCGCGATTAATAGAAGCAAGTTCTTCGTCATTTAAGTCAGCATACCAGTCCCTGGATTTGGAGTAGCTCTCTTTAATCGATCGTAGTTTTTCGATTACCGAAGGGTCATTAAGTCTTGAAATCCATTCGATTAAATCCAATTTTTCAGTTTGTATGTTCATTGTCGAAAATTTTTTACTAAAATACCAATTTTTTAAATACAGCATGAAATAAATAAAACTAATACCAAGTTGCGTTCTAACATGTAATATATAACTAAAGTTTCGCAGAAAACATAATATGTTTATAAACAATTTATTATGGGTTTTAAATTAAGTTAATATTTTGATTTTCTGATAATTATGTTTTCCATTTTTGTTACATCAAAAGCATTTAAAGAAGACATTTATTGTCCTTCTTTCTTTCCTACCATGAAAGAAAGAAGCAAAGAAAATCACCGCCAAATCCA
>JBNJGX010000244.1:0-4268 GCA_051748025.1 Bacteroidota bacterium | reverse complement strand
AAAAGCAGAATGGTACTCCCCGGCAAATATCTGGCGCGACAAGCCCCGGGTTTTGATCTCTATCGTTCGTACTTTTTTTAACAGCTCTTTTGTTTCCATTCTTTCTTAACAATATTCAAATAACAAATCCCAAAATTCAATTAAATTCCAATATTCAAATAACAAATTTCAAACAGGCGCACTGACATAAAATTATTGCGTTTTATCAATGATTGAGGAAAAAATCTTTTTTAGTTGTATCGCTTCATCCCGCAATTTACTACCTGTTTCCTTTTCTTTATTATTGGTTTCATATAACAGCCTTAAAAAGAAAGCACTTTCTTTTGCTTCTTTTCGACAGACTTTTATCCGGTAAATAAAATCTTTTTTACTTATTGGTTCATTGGCTTCAATATAATTTGCCCCGACTGAACCTGAAGCCTTGATTAATTGAACAGCATCTACTGCAATATAATCATTTACAGGAAGTGTCTTTACATATTCCCTGACTGCTTTGGCAAACTGAAAAGTTCTTTCTTCCAAATCATATATCGGTTTATTTCCTTTTTGACTCATTTTAATTTTTTGTATTTGGAATTTGAATATTAATTGTAATTTGTTTTTTGGAATTTGGAATTTCCCCTTAAGGCACTTCCACTTTATTCAAAATTTCACTAACCAGTTCATCCACGGTGACGTTTTCAGCTTCAGCTTCGTATGTAAGTCCCATGCGATGGCGCAACACGTTATGACACATGGCACGTACATCTTCGGGCAGCACGTAACCACGGCGTTTAATAAAAGCAAAAGCTTTTGCAGCCAGGGAAAGGTTTATGCTGGCACGTGGCGACCCGCCAAAAGAGATCATATGCTGAATGCTTTCCATACCGAATTGTTCCGGATAACGCGTAGCAAACACAATATCGAGAATATAGTTTTCAATTTTTTCATCCATATACACATCCCTGACCACTTGCCGTGCCTTGAGTATTTGCTCCGGTTTTATCACCTGATTTGCTACCGGGAATTTGCCTATTACATTTTCACGGATAATTTTTCTTTCTTCTTCCCTGCTTGGGTAATCAATCACAATTTTCACCATAAATCTGTCAACCTGGGCTTCAGGAAGCGGATAGGTTCCCTCCTGTTCTATGGGATTCTGTGTAGCCAGCACCAGAAAAGGTTCATCGAGCGGATAGGTTTCTTCACCAATGGTAACCTGACGTTCCTGCATGGCTTCGAGCAAAGCCGATTGTACTTTTGCAGGTGCCCTGTTTATCTCATCAGCGAGGATAAAATTACTGAAAATCGGCCCTTTTTTCACAAGAAACTCTTCATTTTTCTGGCTGTAAATCAGAGTTCCCACCAAATCGGCAGGCAAAAGATCCGGTGTAAACTGAATCCGGCTGAATCCGGCATTAATGGTGCTTGCCAGGGTACTAATGGCAAGGGTTTTTGCCAGACCAGGCACCCCTTCCAGCAGCACATGCCCATTTGACAATAACCCCACCAACATACCTTCCATCAGCGGTTTTTGCCCCACAATCACTTTTGACATTTCCATATTCAGCATGTCCATGAAGCTGCTTTCTTCCTGGATACGCTCATTCAAAGCTTTGATATCAACTGTAGTCTGATCCATAATTATAAATTTTTATTTGGCTGTTTTGCATCACGAAATTAATAAATTTAAACATCAACGCCTAATTAATCATTTATCATATAAAACACACTTAATTTTATGTTAATTTTATAAGCAATATTTTGTATAACCTGCCTTTTCAAAATTCATAAATGCACTTTAATAATTCAATCAATTATTATATTAATTTTGGTTATTAAACTCAGTAATAAAAACAACACAATTTACTTTAAAGTTACTTTTGTGTTTGTAAAGGAAAATAAATGATCTTTATCAATTCATCATCAGGCAAAATTTTTGGAATTTTTCAAAAACATACCCCACATGTCATACCATTTGGACTTGGTTATTTGATCTCTGTTTTACACCAGGCAGGGAAAAATGCTCATTTGGTTGACCAGGTAACTGAAAGCAACGTTTTTTCAAAAATTCATAATTTGACCACAAAGCTTGAAAAACCATATATTTTTGGATTTTCCGTTATCACGGCGAATTATGCCAATTCACTTAACATTGCAGAAAAATTAAAGCAAACTTACCCTGATTGTCACATTGTTTTCGGTGGCGTTCATCCATCCAATGTCCCTGAAGAAGTACTCCAAAATCCTTTCATTGATGTTGTTTACAGGGGTGAGGCAGAAAACGACATTGTGGATTTGTACAACAATCTAAAGTCTGATAATAAGCTCACAAATATCGCTAATACATCATTCAGAGGCAGCAATAACAATATCATTCAAAATGCTGAACATAATGAAACTGTTGACTTGAAAAAGTTGCCACGTTTTCCATATCATCTTTTTGATCACAAAAAATACGATATTGCCGTTTTATTATCATCAAGAGGATGTCCATACCATTGTATTTTTTGCAGTAAACTGAGTAAAATTTCAACATTCCGTTTTACTTCTACGGCAACCATTATTAAAGACATCTCCGTATTATATCATGCCTATCAGAAAAGTCACATTTTGTTTGCAGATGATAATTTTTTACAAGATCATAACCGTGTCAGAGATTTGATTCGGGCAATAAAAAAAAGTGATTTTTACGGAAAAATAAAATTCAGCTTTTCAACACGGGGCGATAGTTGTGAAAAAGGCATATTGCAAGCATTATTTGATGTGGGTTTTGATGATATCAACATTGGGGTTGAAACGGCATCAGAAAGCCTGATGAAAAACCTGCAAAAAGGCGAAACACTGGATCAGATTGTTGATGCCATAATGATGGCCAAAGGCATCGGATATCATGTAAGTATAAACTATATTTTTGGATTGCCCTGCGAAACACATAAAGACAGGATGCAGGCTATAAAACTCGCAAAAAAAACAAAAGTGGATCTGGTTAAATTCAGCAATGCTACTCCTTATCCGGGAACAAAACTTTATGAAATGGCAAAAGATGAAAACAGATTAACCATAAAAGGCAATTATGAAAACTTCAATACAGCTGCGACATTAGTTGAAAACCCATTTTATAAACGAAAATTGCCATACGTCCCCAAAGGAAATACAGAAAAGGCGTTACGTTATGATATTCTCTACGGCTATTTATGTTTTTATCTCAATTTCAAACGGCTAACACACATTTTCACAAAACCGGAGTACAGCAATGCCTGGTATAATTTCGGAGAAAGCAAAAAAACCATACTTAAAAACACACCCGGCATAATCTGGCTGCTCATATTGCTTTCAGTGAAATTCGGAGTGGTAATTCTTAGTTATCCTTTTTTCCGTTTCCGTAAAAAAAGTTAAGGCTTTTTATAATTGATACCTTGCTATTTAATTGCATAAATGTAATTTTACAAATGGTAAATTGATATGGATTAAAACATGCCCGGCAAGAACTTACATATCAGTAAAATACGCTATACAGGAATAATTATTATTCTAATTTTGGGCATATCAATGTATATTCAAAGAATAAACATTGCTGACCCTTTGGAAATAAGCATTGAACAAGCAGGCAAAAAAAACACCGGCAATTATAATATTAAAGGGCATTCTGTTCTGGGATTTCCAATTGACATTCAACCTGACACATCATGTTTAAGATTCAAAACCGGTTTTGCATATTTTAATAAAATAACCATTTATCGTAATCACAGCGATAGCAGCAATAATCCTGCAACAATTCATATCCTGAACCTAAAAACCGGAGAATCAAAATTCTACAATTTAGCTTCATCAGAATCGGAATTGCAATTAAACAACATCTTTAACAAATCTTTCCTGTCAAAATTTAAGTTTGCACTAAAAATCAATCTTGAATATATTGTTTTGCTGATATTGGCACTCATTATTGTTTTTATCGTACTACGCTTTAATCATGCATATTGGTTTATGATTTCATTCTTTATAATGGGGATCATCTGGGGATATTTCTGGCTTTTCCTGGCATCAAATTATGCGTACCCCAATGCTGAAGATTTGCTGGTGGTAACTAAAGCGGAAGATGCCGGGGTGTTCAAAAGTGTGTTATATTCGTTTTTTAATAGTGATACAAGATATACATCAAATTTTCTTTATGGTTTCAACTTTCTAGCATCAGGCAATCCTGATTATAATAAGTTCAATGCTGTCATCAGCCTGATAATTGTTACCGCTTCTGTTTCATTTTTCATCCATCAAATCATCAAAACAAA
>JBNJGX010000243.1:0-4293 GCA_051748025.1 Bacteroidota bacterium | reverse complement strand
ACCCATGGCTCCCATATTTTTTCCCGGATAAAAGCTAAAAGTAGCTGCATCACCAAATGTGCCGGTATATTGCCCTTGAAATTTGGAAAAATGCCCTTGTGCACAATCTTCTATCATTATCAAGCGATGAGAACCGCATATTTTACTGATTTTATCCATTTGAGCAGATTGGCCATACATGTGAACAGGCAAAACTGCTTTGGTTTTAGTTGATATTTTCTTTTCCAATTCAACGGGATCCAAATTGAAAAATTCATCATGATCTGCATATACAGGCTTTGCCCCTGTCATTTTTATTGCTTCGGTGCATGCTACATAGGTATTTGCCGGTAAAATAACTTCATCCCCATCTTTGACACCCGTCATTTTTAATGCAATCCATATGGCTGCAGTACCGCTTCCGACGCCAATACAATGCTGCACTCCCAGCTTAGCTGCAAAATTACGCTCAAATGCTTCTAAAAACCGGCCTTCTATAAACGCATTGGTTTCAATTACGTTGCTAAGTGTATCATTCAACTCCTCCTTAATACCCGCATGCAAAGCGTATAAATCGTTAAACGGAACCTTCATAAACCAGACTTACCTGTTTTGTATTATTTTGATATTTTTGTGATGGCAAGATATAATTTTAAAATGATAAGGCGATAAAATGCGAGTAGGAATTATTGGTTACGGTTATTGGGGGGACAAGCTTGTGAGAAACGTGCTGGAGAATGGTAATTTTCAGTTAATAAAAATTGCTGATACTGATCCCAGCCGTCTGAAGCTCTTCAAGAAGCATCATCCTCACATCGCTTCAACATTACATCCCGGTGAAATCATCAATGATAAAAGCATCGACTGTATCATCATTGCTACAAATCCGTCAAGCCTCTTTGAATTGGGATACAAAGCCCTGGAAAAAGGCAAACATGTGCTTATCGAAAAACCGGTATCATCATCACCTGACAAAATTATAAAACTTAAAAACCTTGCAGAAGCAAATGGCCTCACTATCATGGCAGACCTGACATTTCTTTATAACGGGGTGGTAAGAAAAATTAAGGAAATAGTAGATGACGGATATCTTGGTAAAATCCTTTTCATTGATTCAACCCGTGTTAATTTCTGCACATTTCAGGGTGATATTAATGTTTTATGGGATTTGGGAACGCATGATGTTTCAATCATTAATTACCTCCTGGGGGATACGCCTGTTTCTTTATCGGCCATAGGAAAGTCACATTATTTTCCAAACATGGAGAACATTGCATATTTAAACCTGTATTACCCGGATGACATCCTGGTTCACATCCACTGCAACTGGCCATCTCCGGTTAAAATCAGGCAAATGAGGATTAGCGGAGACAAAAAAAGCCTGATGTTTGATGATACTGCCTCTGAAAACAAAATAAAGATATACAACTCCGGTTATAAGCTTAAAAACAGAAATCAAACGACAGCTTATGACAGCTTCGTAAATCAAGAAGCTTATATCCCGGAATATGATACATCGGAAGCATTAAAACTAATGATTGAAGATTTTTATCAAGCCGTAAGCAAAAACAAAAAACCGCTCTCTGATATGGATAAAATGCTTGATATTGTAAAAATACTTGAAACCGCCCAACAATCTATGGATATGAACGGTAAGAAAATTAAAATCAAATGATGGCAGTAAAAATGCAAACCTGGTCAATCATAATTTTTGCATATAATGAAGAAGACGCCATCCGGCATGTCATTAATAAATGCCTGGCAGTACTTGATAACATCTCGCCTGGTAAAAATGAATTGATCATAGTAAATGACGGGAGCACCGACAAAACGCCGGGTATTATCAATGAAACAATTCATGACAAACAACATGTCAGGGTCATTAACCACCCCAAAAATATTGGCATTGGAAAATCCTTAATGGATGGTTACCGGGCAGCAAAACATGAAAATTTATGTGCGATTCCCGGCGACGGGCAGTTTGATCCGGAAGAACTAATCCCTTACTCAACCATTCCTGCTAAAACCATATTATCGTTTTACAGAACCGAAAAAACGAGATACACATTATACCGTAAATTGTTAAGCCATTGTAATAAATTATTGAACCGGCATTTATTAAGGATAAAAATAAAGGATGTAAACTGGATAAAAGTGTATAAAAAAGGTTTTTTTGACAACATTAATCCTGTCCTGTCCAGCCTGTTGGTAGAAAGTGAGATATGTGCCAAAATGCTGAGAAACGATTATAATATCATTGAAATACCCTCTGTTTACCATCCACGGAAAGGTGGTAAATCAAAAGGGGGATCTGTTAAAACCGTATTTATGGCCGTTCATGAAATTTTTAAACTCTATGTGACCCTTAATTTCAGGAAATAGTAGGCTTAAGAAAACATCAATAACTTAGCATGATTAATTCATAAATTTTGAAACTATTTGATGCAAGTTGGCAGTTGGCAGTTGGCAACTGCTAACTGTCAACTGTCTTTCGCCAAATGCAAACTATTATTTTTAAATAAGTTATACCAAGTTGCGTTCAACCCTGTCTGTCCTGCCTGCCGGCAGGCAGGCGCCAGGCAAGTTTACAATATTTTATTTTAGCAGTGAAACATGTTGATTATGCTACTATCTAATGTTCAGAACAATACCGATGATGTTCAATAATTTGCATAATGATGGCTGCAGGCAGGATAGACGGGATTGAACACATATCGGTATTACAAATTTATGTCTTTAATATTTAAACTCAAAATTTATTTATGAATAAGCCAGGTTAGATAATTTAGTAATGAGATTGCATTAGCGGATAAAATCGAAAGCAATAATTGTCAATCCAATTTATTTTCAAATATCTTATTTCTTCATCAACATTAGCACAATTACAAGAACAATTAAATTCTACAGAATTCTCACATGTATTATTCTTAAAAACAGTATTTTCACCCCTTGATTTAAAATGTAAAAAACACCTGTTTTCTAAATTAAAATCCATATTCTTATTGAAACAAGCCAGATTATTAACAAATTTATTACTGTCAGAATGAATCTTTAACAAAAATCCATATTTTATATTGAAACATGCTTGATTTCCAAGAATAGTATTTGCATTGGAAAAATTCTTAATGATTGTCCCTGTCTTATTAAAAAAACATTGATTATTTTTTATGTAATTATTTGCAGACGAATCCTTTACCATTATACCACACCATTTATTATCATATAACTCATTGTAATAAATATTGTTAATGTTTGATTTTTTGATCGTTATCCCGTGTCTGTTATCAAAACAAACATTGGAATCAACCATGTTATTTAATGAATGTTCTTCTATCCATATCCCATCATTAATATTTTTATAAGCTTTATTTTTTCTTATGGTATTTTTATTGGATTCTCCGTATATATCAACTCCATTTCCGACATTATTTGACAATACGTTTTTTAATAAAATATTTTCACTTGATTTCACCAGCTCAATACCATTTTCACTGTTATCGTGTATCAATGATTTTTCGATCAGATTATCATGGCTATGTGCAACAAAAACACCTGCATCTCCATTATTGCCATATACATTTAGGTTACACAAGGTATCATTGGATGAATTAACTAGAAAAACGCCTTGTTCCAGGTTACCATAAACTGATATTTTTTCTAATCGACTACCAAAATCACCCTCTAAAACAATACCATTATTAAAACCTGTCACATTACAGTTCTTAATGGATACTCCCTTTCTTTTATTCACAATTATCCCATCACCACTACTATTTGCCCCGGAAATCAAATGTCCATTGCCATCTAATGTAATACTATCAGCGGCAATAATAATTCCATGCGATTTACAAGCACTTAAATCAGAACGCAAAACAGTATCCTTTGTCAAATACAATGCACATTTTTTGTCTTTATTTATATTTACTTCTTGCGAAAAAACACAAGTAATAAACAAATTGAGTATAATAAAACTAAATATGCTTTTAAAAAACACCATTCAATAGTACCTTTTTTGATTTCTTTTAATTAAAACAAAACAACCAAAATATTTATATATAAGCACTCAACAGACTGTAAATCAAATTATTTCTCTAATATATAACTTCCGATTATCAACGCATCCAGGCCGCTCCTGTAAAAGCTTGCTACCGCATCCGCCGGGCTTTCCACAATCGGTTCATTGTTCGTATTAAAGCTTGTGTTTACCACTACCGGGTGTCCGGTGACCTCCTGGAGTTGCTTTAACAAACCGTAATACAAAGGCTGTTCTGATTCACTTACCGTCTGAACCCTGGCAGTTCCGTCAGCGTGGAC
>JBNJGX010000242.1:0-4303 GCA_051748025.1 Bacteroidota bacterium | reverse complement strand
AGGGAAAAGAAATTTAATTTTGCCGCAATTGATCTTTCTCATCATTGAATTTCGAACGAGCTTTAAACCATCAAAGTCTCTAAAGAGCTGTTTTTAAAAACAAAGCCTCCAGAAACAAATCACCTCCATATTGTCTGAGAATATCCCATCATGGTAAAAAAAGCCAAGTTTAAGACTCTTCTGACAAATCCATATTCCCCTTAAAAAATATTCCATTCCATTTTTCCGAAAAAAGGCAAAAAAGGGGCGGGGAAAGGAAGTTTGGTGTAATTCACATCTGTAACACCCCTCCAAACACCTCGGTTTACCCCCGGAAAACAAGTATGCATTTACCAATATAATTCACATTTTCAGATATTTATAATCTTCATATAAACTTATTATTAAAAATGATTCGGGAATATTTTGTATAAATATTCATGTAGATGCAATATTGCTATGAAAATTTATTTTATTTTTCTAATTACCAAGTTTTTACAAGAGTTATTTTACGTAGTTATTTGAAAGGCCTTTTATGATCATTACAACCCATTAGAAGTAAAGTCTTTAGTATATTTTTTGGGGAGAAGCAGGGGGATAGTTGAGACCAATACAAACCCGAACAACCATTGTGATTCAATGGGATTTTCCAGATGTTAACTTCTTAAAACCAGTGAAGCAAAGAAGTTTTTCTTAATTTTTTATATAGGCCCGTTATTAATCTATGTGATACGTAACGCAAACAACCTGCAATATGCTACATAAGTAAACAAAGCAAAACAACAAAGGCTTGTTTGATAAAATAAAACACATTACATTTGTATTGGAGACTACATTACAACATGCAACAAGATCTATACTTTAAAATATAGTCTTTGATGGAGTCCGGTGGTATGCCAGTCTTATTCATACCCAATACTTTATTAAACCCCATATGACGTAAAATAAAGAATATTATGCAGGAAAGATTACAGGAAATTCTGGAAAAAGAGCACCTAACGCCGGCCAGATTCGCCGAATTGATAGGTGTTCAGCGCTCGAGTGTGAGTCATATTCTTTCGGGGCGAAACAATCCGAGTCTTGATTTTCTCCGGAAAATACTCCTTCATTTGGAGCACATCAATCCTGACTGGCTCATTTCAGGGCGAGGCCCATACAAAAGAAATCATGATCAGTCTACAATGCTAATGGATACAAAACAATCCTCTTCACCTGCATCTGTAAATACCAGAAAAATTGACTTTCCTGAAAAGTCGCCGGTAAAGGATGAAGAACGGCCTCCTTATTTCAAAGGAAACCAGGAAACGAATCGTCAAAAATCACCGGCCCCCCTTGAAAAGACCAACCATCCCGTTACTTCAAAAAACACCCCCTCTGGTGATGAAACGCCTGCAGGGGGCAACAAGGGAAACAATCCGAAAAAACCAACCGAGTCAACAACTCCCCAGAAAAAAATAATTAAAACCGTATTCTTTTATGAGGATCAAACCTTCGAGGTGTTTTATCCTTCATCCTGATGCCTGTTTTTTCCTGTTTTTATATACCTTTGTGGGTAGAGAATGTGCAATTCACCTTGGTTACAAATGTAACCAAGCTTTACAAGTCGATTCATGGGCAAAAAGTATAATGATGATTTTACCATCGTTACCAATCAAAGGTTAACGCGTGATTTCGTGGTATTAACACTGAAACATCCCGGTAAGCTCCCCCCGATGTATCCCGGCCAATTTGCTGAAGTCCGGGTTGACGGTTCTCCTTCAACTTATCTCCGGCGTCCCATTTCCATTCATGATGTGGACTACACCCACAATCTGATTAAATTATTGATTCAGGAAGTGGGCGATGGCACCAAAAAGCTGGCCGGATTGCAGAAAGGCGATACCTTAAATTTGATCTACCCGCTGGGCACATTTTTTTCATTGCCGGACAGCGACCAGGTTTTATTAGTCGGAGGAGGCTGTGGGGTAGCCCCTTTATTGTTTTTAGGACGTTATTTGCGGGAAAATGGCATCGAACCCCGGTTTCTGCTTGGGGCTTCCACGGCAGAAGATCTTGTCAGTCTGGAAGCCTGCCGGGAACTGGGCCCCGTAATGGTTACTACAGAAGACGGTTCTGCGGGAACAAAAGGATTCGTGATCCATCATCCCGTCATGAAAACATTTTCTCCTGATTTTGAAAGGCTCTACACCTGTGGTCCCGAACAAATGATGAAGGTATTGGCCAAATATGCCCGCGAGAGAGACCTCCAGTGCGAGGTTTCCCTGGAAAATACCATGGCCTGTGGCATTGGTGCCTGTTTATGTTGTGTAACACCTACCGTTGACGGGAACAAATGTACCTGCATCGATGGTCCTGTTTTTAATGCAAAAAAATTAAAATGGTAGATATTTCTGTAAACATAGGTGATCTGAAATTAAAGAACCCGGTTCTTACCGCATCCGGTACTTTCGGATATGGTGAGGAATACACGGATTTTGTTGACATTGACAACCTGGGAGGAATTGTGGTCAAAGGAACCACAGCCCATGCACGGGAAGGGAATCCCTATCCCCGTATGGCCGAAACACCTATGGGAATGCTGAATGCCGTTGGATTGCAAAATAAAGGCGTTGACGCATTTATAAGTGACATTTGGCCAAAAATTGAAAATTTTAACACCAACATCCTGGTCAATGTATCTGGATCGACCGTTGATGAATACGTGGAAACGGCAGCCAAACTTGCTGAAATTCCTGGTATTCCCGGCATTGAGCTTAACATTTCCTGTCCCAACGTCAAAGAAGGGGGGATGACTTTTGGTACCAGTTGTCCCTCGGCAGTTGCCGTTACAAAAGCTGTCAGGGAGGTATTTCCCCGGCATTTGATGGTTAAATTGTCGCCCAACGTGACCGATGTGACTGAAATTGCTTTAGCTGTTGAAAAAGCGGGTGCCGATTCTTTATCATTGATCAATACTTTGTTGGGGATGGCCATTGACCCGGAAACCCGCCAACCTGTGTTATCAACAGTTACTGGTGGCCTCTCGGGCCCTTGTATCCGGCCCATAGCCTTGCGAATGGTGTGGCAGGTTGCCTCCGTGGTTCATATTCCGGTGGTTGGTTTGGGAGGCATTTCCTCTGCCGCTGACGCCATTGGTTTTTTGCTGGCAGGGGCCTCGGCGATTCAGGTGGGGACGGCTAATTTCAGGGAGCCGGCTATTACTCAGGCGATCATCAATGGTATTGAAGATTATATGAAACGGCATCAGGTTCAATCAATTGATGATATTATTGGGGGGTTAAAAATTGATTGAAATTATACGACCCTGCCATATTAAAAGATTTGAAACTTTTTGGTTTCGAAACAAATAACAACGCTGAAAGATACACATTTGTAAATAGAAGCAAAACATTTAGTTTACAAAATGCAATTAAAACAAACATTTAATTCCTATACAAAAGTAACCAAGCTTCCTTTCTTTATAATTTTCAGATTGGGGTTGCTCTTTACGTTATTGATATTTTCTGCTTCAAACAGTCAGGGGCAATCATTGGATCAAATGTCCGAATTATCTGAAAAATCTGAAATTTCGCTATTGACGTGTGCGCCCGGTGAGCAATTGTATTCAGTATTTGGACATACAGCCATTCGTGTATCCGATCCAGAAGAAGAAGTAGATATGGTGTTTAATTATGGCACATTTGATTTCAATACTCCGTTTTTCTATTTAAAATTTGGTCACGGCAGTCTTGATTATCTTCTATCTGTTTCCAGTTTTAAACAATTTATGCGTGAATATTTTGTTGGAAGTCGCTCGGTTTGGGAGCAGGAACTGAACATGAAGCTTTCGGAAAAGAAGCAGCTTTTTCGGGATTTGAAGGTGAATGCTAAACCTGAAAACCGGGCTTACCAATATGATTTTTTTTACGACAATTGCGCCACGAGGGTTCGCGACATATTGCTGGAACAACACGAAAACAAAAAACTGACATTTCGAAATGCTGATAAAGCCGGAAATGTTACTTTCCGGGAAGCCATTCATCCTTATCTGGAAACAAAACCCTGGACCAAAATAGGAATTGACTTGATTTTGGGTATACCGGCCGACGAATCAACCGATTCTTTGTCAATCATGTTTTTACCCGATCATTTGATGGATCAGTTTGCCGGTATTTCTGTTAAATCCGCCGGGGAAAACAAACCATTGGTTCGATCAGAGAATCAACTTCTTGATTTCCCCCCATCTGCGGGATCGGGTGTTTCAGGTATTTCTCCTGCCTTAATATTGTGGCTGGGTGCTTTGGTGATCATTTTTCTCTCCGTGGCTGAGTTTTTTGGGTTTACA
>JBNJGX010000241.1:0-4308 GCA_051748025.1 Bacteroidota bacterium | reverse complement strand
GTTACAAATAGTTTGTCCCTACGGGACAAAATTAATTAATTATTGTATTAAGGAATAAAAATTGGCATTTGCTTTAGTTAAAAATATTTTACTACTTTTTAGTATTGAATGTATAGTTTTATTTTCTTGAATGACATCCAATTGCCGCTATATCAGAATAAAATGATTTCGTGGTGATTAGAACTTTATGAATTTTTAAGAAGTCTGGAATTACTTTTTTACCCGTATTTTTCCATCTTATCCTGAATGGTAACATTATTTTTTCCCGAGCTTTGGATCTTCATGTAGCACATTAACTTTTCTGCACCTGCCTTATAACACGCTTCCTGGACTTTTTTGGCTATGGCCATGGCTTCATCGTATGGCGCTTCGATAACTGTTTCAAAAGGACAGACCTTGTAAGGAAAACCAGAATTTTTTATCACAGCTATGGCTTCATCAACGATGGTATAAGGATGCTTCTTACTGCTTTCAGGCAGTACCTGAATAGCCAGGTTAATGGTATTATTCTTTTTCATCTTCACCTCCGTTTACGATATTATCATCTTCATTGTCATCGTCATCTTCACCGGTAATAGATTTCTCCATTTTTTCCATGATAAACTGGTCCACCTCTTCGTAACTCAGTCGTTTAACATTGGTTACCAAAAAGTTTTCACCCAATACATATCCAAACTGGTTTATTTCACCAATGATTTCTTTGAACAAAGCAGATATGTTGACTTGCAGGGGAATCAGGCATGTAAACATATAATATTGCCCCTGAAACTCATCTTCTTCAAGGTCAGCACCTGCTTTTTCAAACTGATATTTTAATTCTTTTCTGATGAGGTTTTTCTGCAGGTCAGTAAATGATTCAAAGAGATCAGCATGCAAAAATGTTGCAAAATACCTGAGTTTATCACCTTTGCCTCCCAAAGCACTGGATACAAAAACTTTTTCTTCATCAGAAAAAGCAGATTCCATCACCATAAGGCTTTCCTGGTAAGCCATGTGTGCCCAGTCATCCAATTCATCACCGGCATTGTTTGCAAACGATTCAATTTCACGGAAAGCTTTTACATCTTCGAGTGATGCCAGTTGATTGAGCAATTTTTTCTTTTCTTCGATATCCACTTCAGGTTCATACAATTTATTTGCATTTTTCAGAATGGCATCAGCTTCAGGAAGATCTTCCTTTATTTTTTTGGCGGCATCGAAATATTCCATCTGCAAATCAATATCCACCTGCTTCTCCATCACCCTGAAATTATCTCGCTTTTCTTTCAGCAGTTGCTGCAACTTTTCGTATCCTTCATGACCTTGTATATCATTCATAATTATAATCTTATAAAATTAAAATCAGATTTGAGTTTTGCTATAAATAAAACCAGCTATAAGTTTTATTATTGCACAGATAAAAAATCTTTCTTTGTTGAATCCCGCACTTCAATCACTTTGCCACTGAAAAACAAAGTTTCACCAGCCAATGGATGATTAAAGTCTATGACTACCCGTTCATTATTTATATCTGCGATGAAACCATCATACTGATTGCCATCTTCGTCTTCAACGGGAAAAAATGCACCGGTTTCGAAATCATTATTATCTTCACCCACCAAATCAATAAATTCTTCTTCAGTGAACTCAACCAGTGCCAAGGGATCATATTCGCCAAAGGCTTCTTCAGGTGGAATTTTAATTTTGAATGATTCACCGGCTTTTTTTCCGGCAAGTTGATTTTCGAACACATCCAGCATCTGGTCATGGCCAAATACAAATTTTTCAGGTTCATTTTTCCTGGTTTTTTCAACCAGTTCTCCATCAAAAGATTCCAGCCTTAGTTCATATTGAACAGCGACAAATTTATTTTTCGTTATTTCCATCGGTTGTATTATTTTGTTCATGTAAACTTTCATTATTGTTTTCAGCACCCGGCTGAACAGTTTCTGTTATTTTATTACTATCAGGTTTATCCTTTTTATTCTTCTTTCCCCAACGCATAAGTGCATATCCCATTACGAGGTTAGTGATAATAATTACATACAATAAAATACCCTGGTCAAAAGCCTCTGCCATGTATTCTTTCGGGATAGAATAAAAAAGCAGCACAGTGATCAATCCCCTTGGCGCAAGCCACAATTTAGGTTCAGGATTGCTCTGATAAAAAATTATCAACAATAAATACCGCAAACCATAAATAAGCACAAGAAATACCAGCGATAACAACAGAACCTCATAACAAAACAAACTGGCAAGGGTAATGGTAAGGCCAAAAATGACAAAGAAAAAAGTACGCAAAACAAAAGATGATTCTATGGTAATAAGCCTGAAATTTTTATAAATATCATTGACTTCAGCTTTTTTCAGGTATTTATCAAGTTTGCCTCTGAAAAATATATGCCTGTTCCGCAATATCAAACCAAATATCAAAATTATTAGCAGTGAAGACAAATGGAATTGCTTGGCAACAGCATAAAGCAGTACGAGCACAGCCACAAGCAAAAACAATTTATGATCAGATCTAATGTTTTGAAACAATAAAATCAGGCCATAAGAGACCACAAAAGAAATCAGTATGGTAAAAAATACATTAAAAAAGCCCCCCATCCACATGAGCTTAGCTGATTCCACCTCCGCTCCACTCAGGATAAAATAAAAAATCATGATGCCGAAAATATCGGAAAAAGTGCTTTCGTAAATCATAAATTCACGCTTATCCTCTGGCAGGTTGGTAACACTGGGGATTACAATAGCACTGCTCATCACGGACAAAGGCACAGCATAAAGCATGGCACTGGTAATATCCAGTTTCAGTATCATCATTATCAGGAATGTTATTATTCCGCCAAGCAAGAGCAATGAAAGCAAAGCTATCGACATGGATTTCCATATCAATGTTCGTTTTTTCCTGGTTAGTTCAAGGTCAAGTGCGGCTTCGAGCACAATCATGATCAACCCGATTATCCCAAGTACTTCAAGATAAGGAAACCAATTTATGCCTCCCAGTCCAAACAAATTCATAGCCTGCTTAATCAGCATCCCCAAAATAATAAGCATCAAAACACTGGGAACATTGGTGCGTTTGGACAAAAGATTGAACAAATATGAAACAATGATAATCAGTGAAGCAGCTATGACAATAAAATATGCATTCATTTTTTTAGGTATTATTTAAAACATTATACTAACATTAATTACAGGGTTTTTAGACGGAGAATATACTTTTTCATTAAAATTATACAAGATAAGAATCAGCGCATAACTTTTTCCAACTGTATTCATCTTAATGCCTAAGCCAGCCATTGGTTGAAAATGCCAAAAACGTTCATCATGTTGGTTTGAAAAATCCATTTGCGGCCCCATATTGATCACATTGGCTTCAGCATGAATAAGCAAAGAGCCGGAATTTTCACCTGTTGGCAGAACATCACCAAAATCCTGAAGCAATGCATAATTGTTATAAAGTGTTGCCCCATACATGTGGGCGTAAAAGTCATAATATTTATTATTGTAATACAGATAATTGACACCTATACCTGCATACCAGCGTGGATGTATCATATAACTAAGCCTGGGTGAAACATCCACAAGGGTAATGTTACCAAAAGATAAACCCAAACCACCGCCAAATCGCAGTCTTTCGCGGAATGTTGGTTTTGTTTCTTCGAGCGAATATTGCGCAAAAACCACGGCTGCCGGCACCAAAAATAGTATTATGATCAATAACAATTTTTTCATTGGTTAAAATCCATTAATGCCTGGTAAAAAACTTCCTGCACACTTGTTCTGGTATCCATTTTCAATAATTTTTTATTATCCATGTCAGGGTGAACACGGTTGGATATGAAGACGTATAAAATATCTGTTTCGGGATCTACCCATGCCAGTATGCCGGTAAAACCGGAATGCCCGAAACTTTCCGGGGATGCAGAATTACATGCAGGCCCGGCATCATCTTCATCAATCACTGGTTTATCGAACCCAATGCCCCTTCGATTTTGAGATGGATTGAGCAAAGGGCTGCTGAACAATTGAACCGTTTCCGGATGAAAATATTGCTTGCCCCCGTAAGCGCCTTTATTTAGAAACATCTGCATCATTTTGGCCAGGTCCCTTGCATTAGAGAATACGCCAGCATGGCCTGAGACACCGCCAAGCATACCGGCTCCCTGGTCATGTACATATCCACATAATAATTGTTTTCTGAACACATTGTCATTCTCTGTTGGTACAATATTGGCAGCAGGGAATTTATACAAAGGATTATAGCCCATAGTGACAGCACCCAATGGCTGATAAAATACAGAATCCACAAATTTATCAAGC
>JBNJGX010000240.1:0-4308 GCA_051748025.1 Bacteroidota bacterium | reverse complement strand
TTATGCAGATTCACAGGATGAGCTTTTTGTCCGGCAGGCCGGTTGTGATGATTATCTGGCCAAGCCTATTTTAAAGCAGGATTTCCTGCATAAGGTTTCAGAATATATAAGCCTGGATGAATAATGTTTTAAGGCGCAGGGGTACGATTAATCGCACTTTATATTTTAAAATCGAGTAAATATTGCTTGCTCACAGGCCCTTCATTGAATAACAAATCCAGGATAAAGGTTAAAAAAACAGTTAATAACAGTTACAAATGACGTAACCATTCACAGTATTAAAGTTAATAAGTTTATAAATACCCGCTTCTTTCTAATAAAATGATTATTAAATATTGAATGTAGAATAATGAATGTAGAATGTAGAATTTTATTTATCGTCGTTTTTTGCTTTGGTTATTTGAGCTGTTTTTATTCATTCTACATTCATCATTGAAAATTTTACATTCTACATTTAATATTCAACTTTATTTCCATTTTGCAACGTTAAATTTTATTTTTAAATTTGTTCGACCTAAACGCTTATTTCTACTCCTGTTTTGTGCAATGCAGCACCCAAATCACAAAAATTAAAAACTTAACTTATCGATTATCAGTACTACTTTATTTGGGCGATAACGACGTGCACAAAACAGGGGGTACGATTAATCGCACTTTATATTTTAAAATCGATCAAATATTGCTTGCTCACAGGCCCTTCATTGAATAACAAATCCAGGATACTTAAGCCCGGTTGAAATGAAAATCGTTCATTAAATACCTGCATATAAGGTTGAAATGAATAATTGTCCGTATATGTAATGTCGGTTTTTTTGGGATGGATCAGGTTACGGTAATCCCTGGTGTCTTGTGGTGGGATTGGTAAATATGTATTTGTAAGTTTAATTTCTGTGTTAATCTCCAGAATAACAAGCAGAAGATTGCATATCATCAGGTTGTGATCAAATAAGAACCGGCTTTTCTTTTTGAAAAATGGTTTGATCTCATCGTAATAATGCTCGAAATATGGTGCTGCTGCATATGCAGTTTCAATGCTGCGGCGATGATTGCCCTGCCATGGTGTTGAATAATCAATTTTTACATCCCGGATTGGTTGGCCGGGGCTTCTGCCTTTTATTACAGGAATGCTCAGGTTTTGAGTGCCATTAGGCCCCAGAATTGTGCATCGATTTCTGTAGGATTGCTTTTCGTAATTTTCATTGGCCTCTATATACACTTCTTCATATCCGGCACATACGCTCATGTATTGTACAGGTGGAAAATATGCAGTGTTTAACAGGGCTTTACTCATTGTCCTGAAATACTTTTATCCCGGCAAAATGATCGGATGGTAAAAATCCCCAGTGCCTGGAATCTTTGCAATTATCCCTGTTATCATCCATTACAAAGTAATAATTTTTCTCCGGCGTAAACTGTGAAACTTCTTCCCCGTCAATGAATATTTTTCTGTGTTTAAGGTAAATTTTATGACCTTCATAAACACCAATAAGCCGTTTATAGAGTTTTATATTCATATAATTAAGCTGTAAGGGTTCACCTGCCTCCGGAATAACCACAGGGCCGTAATGATCTTTGTTCCAGTTAAAGAATTGGGATACGGGAAAAATCTCATAATCTTTATCCCTTCTTAAGTCAGATAGAAAACGGACATTGGTAACACCCTCCAGTTTGGCAATTTTTGAGGCTTCATCTGGTGAGGTATGTAATTCCCATGCTTTATCTTTTACGATTTCCGACTCATGGAGGGTGTTAAAATCTTTCAGGTTTCCGGGATCAAAAGTTTTGTCAATACTTATCCGGTATTCAAAAAACAAATCCAGGTTTTTATCAATTTGTGAATTGTTGACAAAAACAGATTTGTTACGGATTTCAACTGTATCTCCGGGTAATCCGATAAGACGGGAAATGTGTACCGGTTTTTTTATGATTTTTTTGTCAGCAATGCCGGGAAAATGATAGGCAATGATGTCAAGCCTGTTTGCTTTGTCAACTGAAGAGCGTTTGATAAAAACATATGTGTCTTTATCAATGGCCGGGAGCATATCGTATGTATAATTTCTGACAAGCAAAAAATTAAGCATGAAAAAAGTAATACTAACACTTAAAATAATAACTGCAATAATTGCTTTTTTCATAGTTGAATCAAATTGTTTTTTTGATGGTTAATGTATTGTATTGAATAAGCGTTTCCAACGTATATTCGCCGGGAATCGTTTGTTTTTGTCGAGTGAAAGCCAGATAATGGCTGCTTTTCCAACCACATGGTTTTCGGGCACGAAACCCCAGAATCTGCTGTCAGCTGAATTGTGCCTGTTATCACCCATCAGCCAGTAATAATCCATTTTAAACTGATAGCTGTCAGCCGGCTCACCATTGATATAAATTGTATCACCTTTTACCCGGAGCTCATTTTTTTCATAATGACCAATAACCCGCTCGTATAGGGGAAGGTTTTTCAGGTTTAAATCAATGGTTTTTCCGGCTTTGGGGATATATATCGGGCCAAACCAGTCTTCATTCCAGTCATATTGTTTGTCGTGGGGGAAAATTCTGTAATTTCTGATGCCATTGGCTTTGGTAAGCTTTGTGATGCTTGTGATGACATTGATATTTTTCAATTTTTTTACCTGTTCAGCGGTTAGCGGTATGATGTATTTTCTGCCCTGGTGCCAAACATCCTGTCTGGAAATGCCAAATTTTTCAAATGTTTTATCGGTCAGGATGCGGCCATCTGTGATTACTTCATAATTAAACTGGATCCCTTCAAAATGTTCCTGTGGCTTACCATCTATGTACACCCATCCGTCGCGTATATCGAGGCTGTCTCCAGGCATTCCGACACAGCGTTTAATGTAATTTTCCCGTTTGTCAACAGGTCTGACAACAATGGAGTTTCTCTTTCTTATTTGTTCTCTGGCCTTATTGTAATATGCCTGTTTGGACAAAACATTTCTGCCGGCTTTGGTGTCCCTGATCTCTAGTTCCTTAGCCCTGATCCTTATGATGTCATAGTATCCCTGTGCCTGGTTTTCAAGCACAACGGTATCGCCGGTGGGATAATTAAACACCATGATATCATCACGTTTAATATCTCCGAAACCTGCCATGCGTTCATATGGATTTTGTATCCATGTAAGGAATGATTGCTTTTTCTGAGATAATGGCAAAGTGTGATGAACAAAGGGGAAAGATAATGGTGTCATGGGTTTTCTTGGTCCGTAGGCAACTTTACTGACAAATAAATAATCGCCTACCATCATGGTTTTTTCCATAGAGGATGTGGGGATGGTAAACGCTTCGAAGAAAAATGCCCTGATGAAAGAGGCAGCAATGACAGCAAAAATAATGGCATCTACCCATTCAAGTGTTTTCCGTTTGAATTTCGGCATTTTCTTATTTTTATCCGGCTTCCAGAATGCCCATCTCACATATTTTGTCAGGTAAATATCAATGATAAGTAATTCGCCGAAAAGCCACCAGTAATTACCCAGCCAGATTACCCATAATATGTATGCGGCACTAACGAGCCCGAAATTGACGTATTTGTTTTTGAACGGATTTTTCATGATGTTATAATTTACTAAATTAGATTGCGAGCATATCTTTCATTGAAAAAATGCCTTTTTTGTTTTGTATAAATTCGGCTGCCATTATAGCACCAAGGGCAAAGCCTTTTCTGTTTTTTGCCTTATGTTTCAATTCAAGGAAATCCACATTGCTGTCATAAAGAATTTTATGTTCGCCGAATATTTCGCCTTCACGGATGGAATTTACCGGCAATTCATCATCTTTGCCTGTATCGCCTTTTTTCCAGGTTGTTAAGCCTGAATGGCATTGTAATATATCTTGTGCCAGGTTGATGGCTGTTCCTGAAGGGGCATCTTTTTTGTGAATGTGATGGGTTTCTTCGATGCCGGCTTTATATTGCGGAAACTGTTGCATGATGGCAGCAAGTTTTCTGTTCATCTCAAAAAGAATGTTTACCCCGATACTGAAATTTGATGCATGGAAAAATGCTGTTCCCGCATCATTACAGGCTTTTACTACCTTATCATAATCCTCCAGCCATCCGGTGGTGCCAGAAACCACCGGTACATTTTGTTCAAAAGCGGTTAGAAAATTTGAGACGGCAGAAACAGGTTCTGTAAATTCAATGGCGGCATCTGCGCTGGCAAACCCTTTGGTTTTGATATCCTGCGTGTTGTCTTTATCAATGATGGATACTATTTCATGTTGCCTTTCAGCAGCCATGTTTTCAATAATTTTTCCCATTTTTCCGTATCCGATGATGGCTAATTTCATATTTGA
>JBNJGX010000239.1:0-4314 GCA_051748025.1 Bacteroidota bacterium | reverse complement strand
ATAGAGATATAATCAGACATAACCAAAGAATCACTGACTTCAGCTATTTCAACAGGTTCAAAATAGCCTCTATTGCGGCTCAAAAAAACCATTGCCGGTCCATCCTTTTCAATTTTACCTTCCACGATCAATTTTTCTTCAGGTGTTGGTAAATCCACAGTGATGTCAGTCTCACACCCCCAGATAAAGAGTATTGCGATAATGGCTGTCAAAATATGTTGATATGTATGCGTTCTTTTCATGCGATTCAGAATTTAAAGTTCCATGTGATTGCCGGCAATACAGGAAACAGTGAAACCTGTTTGGCTGATGTCTGAAAAGTGCCTTCGCTGGCATTGCCATCGTAATCAAAATATATAAAGTATGGATTTTGTCGGTTATAAAGGTTATAGACAGAAAAATTCCAGGATGATTCCCAGTTTTTAGTCTTTTTGTGGTTGTAGGTAAGGCTGATATCGAGCCGGTGATAAGGGTCCATGCGGTATGAATTTCTGTCACCATATTCTTCAATGATTTCACCGTCAATGGTATAGCGTGCTATTGGCAAGGTAGCTGTATTGCCTGTTGCATAGACAAATACTGTTGAAGCTGTAAATTTTTCATTGATTTCATAAGTCAGGGTAAAAGATAGATCATGCCTTCGGTCGTATTTTGCCGGAAAAGGTTCGCCGTCGTTGATATCGTCAAATGTTCTTGTGGTTTTTGACCATGTATAGCCGATCCACCCGGTAAGTGCTCCATGGGCTTTTTTAATAAAAAATTCCGCACCATAAGATTGTCCGGTGCCAAACACGAAATAATTGTCAGGGTTGTCATTCAGTTGGTCCATTGGTAATGCGCCGTCGGCATATTCAATGAGGTTGTCCATGTCTTTATAGTAAATCTGAAAGGAGGTTTCAAATACATTATCCATAAAATTACGGAAATAACCGATGGCATATTGGGCCCCGATTTGTGGCCTGACCACATCAGAGCTTGGTACCCACAGGTCTGTAGGCAATGTAGATGCAGACAGGGATGCCAGGTGGATATATTGTTTATTCCGGATATATGATGCTTTTACAGAGCTTGATGGTGTTAGTGAGTATTTTATGTTCAGGCGGGGTTCAAGGGCATAATAATCTGCCACAATTTCAGATTTGTCGTAATGGATGCTGTCAACATTGTCTAAAAGGTATTCATCTTTTACATACCTTGTAAATGGGCCGGTTTGTAAAAATGTACTTGCCCTTAATCCTGCATAAATGGTAAGTGCATCATTGATAACATAATCATCACTCAGATATACAGCAGCTTCGTGGGCAAACTGTTTTTCGGATTTGCCCAAATCAATAACCTGGTCATCCTGTTCTATGTTTAAAGTGTTTGGGGTAAAAGTATGGTTTGTGTAATCAAAACCAAACCGAATTGTATGCAGGGGACCGGGCATATAAGTGTAATCTTGTTTTAACTGGTAATCTCTGATGCCTGAGCTTTGGATTAATTGGAAATCGTTATCTCCACCGGTACCGAAAGTTACGTCAGTTTTAAACTTATAATCAGAAAAGAGGGCGGTTGTATTGACAAAAAATTTGTTGCCGAAAAGGTGATTCCATCGAAGGCTGCCAATGCCATTGCCCCAAGGAATCCTGATATTAAAATCGCCGTCTGTATTTGAAAAATTAAAAATATCTTCACCATAATAGCCCGATAAATAAAGCCTGTCTTTATCAGAAAATTTATAATTGAGTTTAAGGTTGCCATCATAAAAATAATACCCTGAACCTTTAAAAGGGGAGTCTTTATTAATAAATGGTTTCATCAGAATATCAATGTATGTCCGGCGTCCGGAAATGAGAAAGGAAGCCTTGTCTTTTTGTATAGGGCCTTGTGCCGTTAATCGTGTGGCTATGGTCCCGATGCCGCCTTCAAAATCGTATGATTTCATGTTGCCGTTTTTCATGTTGATATCCATAACGGATGACAGCCTACCTCCGTATCTGGCAGGCATTCCGCCTTTGTAAAGCTCAAAATCTTTGATGGCATCAGCATTGAAAACCGAGAAAAACCCAAAAAGATGGGATGCATTATAAATGGTGGCTTCATCAAGGATGATCAAATTTTGATCAGGGCCACCGCCACGCACATAAAAGCCGGAATTGCCTTCGCCAGCCGCCTGAACTCCCGGCAGCAACTGAATTGTTTTCATCACATCAATCTCACCCATAAATGCCGGTATTTTTTTTACATTTTCAACGGGAATTTTTTCCACACTCATGCGGCTGCTGTTGACATTGTCATCTGTGCGTTCACCGTCGATTACCACCTCATTGGTTTGATAAGCTGTTGGTTTTAGCTCTATATTAATACGTTTGTCTTCGGAAATATTAACGTCTATGCTTTTTTCTTCATAGCCAATAAAACTGTATGTGATGGTGTATTTACCATCCGGCAGGGTGAGGCTGTAAAAACCATAGGTATTGGTTGTTGCCCCCGAAGAAGCTTCCTTTACCATTACATTGGCCCCGATTAAATCTTCCCCGGTTGCCATATCCCGGATATACCCGCTGAGGGTGTGTTTTTGTGTATAACCGCTGATGCTGAAAAAAATCAGTACCAAAATGCCGGGCACATATCTCATCATGTTCTTTTTTTATAACTAATCATTAAAAAATGGTCAAATATCATTTATCAACCGTTATTAACAGATACGTTTATGATCAATTGCCTTATTAATGCAGGGTTTGATTTTTCTCAAAAAAGAAACCCTTACAAAAACGGCAAATATGGTATTTTATTTTTATTTATATGTTTAAGGTAAAAAACTTTTAAAAATAATATGTTTAAAATAATATGTCAAATTTTCAACAAAATTATGGGTTTATTCGTTAAGAAATCTACAGCCAAATTAACCAACCAATTACGATGTCAGCCCTGAAATAATTGTAAACATCAGATTATTATGATTTTGATATGTTAAAATGGTAAGACATCGTATGTGGATGGATGTACGTGTAATCAGAAATTATGTAATTTTGAAACATGACCAAAGAGAGATATAAAAGGGATATCCAGTATTACAAGTTTTGCCTGTATGGTTTTTTTAAAAATCTGCGGTTTTTTGAGGCTTTTATACTTTTGTTCTTTCTGTCAAAAGGTCTGGATTACTGGCAGATAGGTCTTGTTTATACCTTGCGGGAAGTGACCCGGAATATACTGGAAATTCCTTCAGGGGTAATAGCTGACAGTTATGGACGGCGAACCAGCCTTGCTTTATCTTTTCTGCTTTATGTTGTCTCATACCTTGTGTTTTATTTCAGTGCTTCGTGGGGGGTGATCATGGCAGCCATGTTTTTTTATGCTGTTGGAGATGCCCTTAGGAGTGGCACGCATAAGGCAATGATATATTCGTATATGCATGAAAAAGGCTGGGAACAACAAAAAACTGCTTATTACGGCATCACACGGTCGTGGTCAAAGATGGGTTCAGCCATTTGCTCGATTGGTGGTGGGATATTTATTTGGTATTCACAGGATTATAATAGCATTTTTCTTTTTTCTGTTATCCCTGCTTTCATAAACATTTTGATGATCATGTCATATCCCCGGTATTTGGAAAGGAATAAGGCTACTGATGATAACCGTAAAAAGGATTCAGCATTTTCAGCCATAAAAAACACATTCAAACGCTTATGGGGACAAATGGGCAAGTTGAAATTTTGGTACACCACAAACCTGGTATCAATGCATACCGGTTTTTACAAGACGGTAAAGGATTATCTTCAGCCTATTTTGGCAACAGTAGCACTTAGCATTCCTTTATTAGAGGATCAAAGTGTAACACGACGGGAGGCTTTGTGGGTAGGCCTTATCTTCTTTGTTATTTACCTGATGAGCAGTTTTGCTTCGCGCAATGCGGGCAGGTTTGCCCGGCTGATAAATAATCCTTTGAAATCATTGAGATTAACAATGTATGCCGGACTGACGGCAGGACTTGCCGGAGGTGCTTTGGCATGGTTTGGTTTTGAATGGATTTCAGTGATTTTATTGGTTATGATATTTGTCATTGAAAACATACGTAAACCAATTGGTTTTGCCAATATTGCTGATACATCCAGTGAGGTTACCTGGGCATCTGTATTGTCGCTTGAAGGCCAGATCTCCAGTTTGTATGCTGCATTATTGGCGCCTTTGCTTGGTGTTTTTGCTGATATTTACGGGCCAGGCTTCGGGCTTGCTGTGATTTCTTTGATAGCCCTGGTGTTTTCACTGGTTACCGATACCCTGCAGAAAAAAACGCCGAAAAATGTATGACAGGAGGGAAGGTGGTGGATA
>JBNJGX010000238.1:0-4317 GCA_051748025.1 Bacteroidota bacterium | reverse complement strand
TATCAAATTCAACGTATACATCATAGTCTCCTTTGGTTCTGCGATTATATGCTTTATTAATGATCTTACCGTATTTGGGTTTAATTAATCCTTTGTGTATAAAATTTTTATTAAACCAACCGATAAGCTTCGGATGTTTTGAAGTTTCAAATTTATTCTTCAATCCTAATGCCAGTAATGAATAGAACATACCATAATAAATCCGGTTAACCGCCGCAGGTAGTCTGTTATTTTCAATTAAAAGCCGGACATCTTCAATTGTGTCTTCTGCTTGTTCAATTCTATATTTGATAAGGTTGTTTCTATCTTCACTTTCAATTGTCATGCGTATATTCCAGATTTAAGAGCATTGATAAAAATAGGTTGTCTTCCGCGTATGGACGTCATTTCATTTTTTGATAATAAATGAATATCAAGAAGTATATTATATTTTAGATCAATATCATAACATAAGTCCAGAATTTGATTCTCATCTTTTCCAGAATAATCCTTGTCCAATACAATTAATATATCATAATCAGAATCCTTATTAAAGTCACCTCGGGCATGCGAACCAAATAGAACTACTTCATTTATTGACTCACCATAATTTTCCCTTAAGTGTTTTTTTAAGTCAATCAATATTTTTTGATGGTCAATCATCGGTTATTATTTTTCACTAATTTACAAAAAATGTTTGAATTTAGAATGAACCTTCTTTTACAGCTTTTGTTATGTTTATTTTATAAATATAGCATTATACTTTTAAAACTGCAAAGTATTTTCTAAAATTATTTCTGGTTTTATCCTTTTTACAAAATATTGACTATTCAACGATATCAAGCTCTTCAATGATATTATCCGCACCGCCTACTTTTTCAATGACCCAGAGCACATAACGTGAATCCACATTAATGGTGCGTTGCAGTTCTGGATTGTATATCAGGTTACTGCACAGCCATTCCCAGTTGCCGTCAAATGCCAGGCCCACAAGCTCACCATTTCCGTTTATGACAGGACTTCCGGAGTTTCCGCCTGTAATATCATTGTCTGAAATAAAACATACGGGTAAATTGCCTGTATGGTCAACATAACGGCCGTAGTCTTTCTTTTCATAAAGTTCTATCAATTTTTCCGGCACCTGGAATTCTTCATCATTGGGATCCCTTTTTTCAATGATACCATCTATATAGGTAAATGCTTTATAACGAACGGCATCCGCCGGTTCATAATCCTTAACTTTGCCGTAAGTAAACCTAAGGGTAGAGTTTGCATCCGGGTAGAATTTTTTATCAGGCTGGAATTTCCGCAGTCCTTCAATAAACTTTCTTTCGTTTACATCAATATCATTCATGGTACCCATATATTTCATTTGTGATCCCATTACTGATCCCATAACACTTTCAAAAAATGTCACCATCGGGTCTTTTTCCATGTCCTTATACCTGGGTTTTTCCAAAAATTCTTTCAGACGTGATTTTTTTGTAAATATTGAATTTTCAAAAACATCTTCAACAAACTCATCAATGGACGCTTCAAGATTATCAGCTTTGTACTCATCAGGCAATTCAGCGGTAAAAAATTTAATTTGTTTATCTGCATTCAAACCATTTGCATAAGCTTTCATCATATTTCTCATGATTTCTTTGTCCATTTCCCGGTGGTAATTCTCATAATCTTCATCAATATTCTTTTTCAGCCGATCTACAGTTTTTTCAATTTTATCCTCATTCTCCTTTTTATCTTCCAACAACTTTTTCAATGTTTTATATTGCTGAATATACATCAGCTTCTCACTCGACTGAAGCAAGCCCATAGAAATATAAACCATTTCCTTAGTAACCGGTCCAAAATCATTATAGAGCTCTTTAAGGTTCCCAAGAATATCACCGTATTTGGCGTTTCTGGTTTTATTTTCTTTAACCCATGCCATAAAATCTTCCTGTAATTTTTCCCGGCGTTGAATGGCGTCTGTATTTTCGAGGTTCAGGGCTTCGCCTTTGAACATTTTATGTCCGTTTGCCAGTGATGCATATTCATCAGCAACCTCAAGCCTTAAGGCCTCATCCTGATCCATAAATTTTTTCATGACATCAAGCTTTGTCCCAAGCAAATCCACCACGATCGGATCAAATGTATTCATTTTATATTCCATACCGTATGAAGGCAGGTAACGTTCAGTTTTTCCGGGAAATCCCATGATCATGGTAAAATCACCTTCTTTTACCCCTTTAATTGAAACCGGCAGGTGATGTAAAGGTTTGTATGGTACATTGTCTTCCTGGTATTCATCAGTTGGGTTGCCATCTTTCCCCATATAAACACGGAAAATGGAAAAATCACCGGTATGGCGTGGCCACATCCAGTTGTCGGTATCGCCGCCAAATTTGCCAATAGATGATGGTGGAGCAGCTACGAAACGAACATCACCAAACGCTTCATAGGTAAACAGATAATATTCTCCGCCTTTGTACATTTCTTTTACTTTGGCCTCGTAATGATTATCTTCTTCAGCTTCTTTTTCAATTTCTGAAATCCGCTTGTTTACCTTCTTATCTCGTTCGCTTTCTTTTGTATCGTAGTCAATATCTTCCAGCACCCTGTCAGTAACATCTTCAATTTTGACAACCCTGGTTACGCTTACCCCCGGTACAGGAATTTCTTCGTCCAGGCTTTTAGACCAGTACCCGTCGTCAAGGTAATTGGCTTCTGTGGAAGATAAATTGGCAATGGCTTCATAACCACAGTGATGATTGGTAAACATCAGGCCTTTGTCAGAAACCATTTCTCCGGTGCAAAAACCCTGGCCACCTTCGCCTACAAGCTGAAATATGGCATCTTTAAGGCTGGAATTATTGATGCTGTAAATCTCCTCCTGACTGAGTTTCAGCCCAAGCTTTTGCATATCTGTATAATTCATTTTGCTGATGTGGCCGGGAATCCACATCCCTTCATCTGCCTTTGCAAAAGTGATAAAGGCAAATAAAACCGCTAATAGTACACTAAATTTTCTCATACTTTTTTTTTAATTATTGGTTGCGTTAAAAATCTTTTTAAAAATACATATTTAGATTATACGTTGATACTTTGAATCTTAAAAATTATTTAAGTACTATGGATTAGTTTTTAAGATTCATAATATCAGCTTTTTATTTAATCATCAAAAACCCATATAAACATAATTGGAGCCTTAATTAATGATATTGGTTAACAAATCTCAATTACAAATTGTCCAAAAACACTTTATTTAACCACCACATTGATGATTTTTTTTGGCACAAAGATAAATTTTATGACTTCTTTGCCTTCTACCCATTTTTGTGCTTTCGGATGCTGCATCACTGCATTTTTAACCTCGTCTTTTGGCATATCATTGGGAATTTCCATTTTAAAGCGCATTTTACCGTTGAATGATACCGGATATTCAAAACTGTCTTCCACAAGCAAAGATTCATCATAATCAGGGAAATCAGCATCAGCAATGCTATTTTTATGGCCTGCCAGATGCCATAATTCATCAGCAAGGTGAGGTGCAAACGGAGCAATTAAAATTGTCATTGGTTCAAGTATTTCTCGCTGGTTGGCTTTTAATTCTGCCAGTTCATTGGTGGTAATCATTAATGTGGAAATGCAGGTATTGAAGGAAAAGCGCTCAATGTCTTCTCCCACCTTTTTGATGCAGGCATGCAGTATTTTTTTGGATTTCTCACCGGCTTTTTCTTCTGATATGTGAAATGCATTTTGCTGATTGTGAAAAAGCCGCCGGAATTTTTTGACAAAACGGAACACCCCTTCAATGCCATTGGTATCCCAGGGTTTGTGGGCTTCAATCGGGCCAAGGAACATTTCATACATGCGCAATGTATCAGCACCGTATTGTTGTATCAGGTCATCCGGATTTTGGACATTATACTTGGATTTGGACATTTTTTCCACTTCCCATCCGCAGATATATTTTCCGTCTTCAAGCACAAATTCTGCATCCCCGGCATCAGGCCGCCATTTTTTGAACGCTTCGATATCAAGGATATCATTGTTAACAATGTTGACATCCACATGCTGCCTGATGGTATCATAAGATTTTCTCAGTCCATAACTGACAAATTTATTGTCGTTTTTTACTTTATAGACAAAATTCGACCGTCCCTGAATCATGCCTTGATTGATAAGTTTTTTAAATGGTTCTTCTTTCACGGAGAGCCCGAGGTCAAAAAGAAACTTATTCCAGAATCGGGCATAAATGAGGTGACCTGTAGCATGTTCAGCACCGCCGACATACAAGTCAACATCCTGCCAGTAGTTGACAGCTTCTGCTGAAAAATACCGCTCTTCATTGTG
>JBNJGX010000237.1:0-4367 GCA_051748025.1 Bacteroidota bacterium | reverse complement strand
TTAAATTTGTTCGACCTAAACGCTTATTTCTACTCCTGTTTTGTGCAATGCAGCACCCAAATCACAAAAATTAAAATCTTAACTTATTGATTATCAGCATTACTTTATTTGGGCGATAACGACGTGCACAAAACAGGGGGACTCATAAGCAACCGATTTTAACAGTAACCGATTTTAACTGATATTAACCGGTATTAACCGGTATTAACAGAAACCTTTATGACTGATTAGTCACCAACTGTTTATTCTAATGTTCTAATGTTCAATTATTCAAATGATCAAAAGTTACTTTTGGGTTCTGGCTTATCCAGGTTAGGCAATATGTAATATTGTTAACCTGAAAATGCTTATTATTCTTCAATTGTGACACTTACCGAGCGGATTTGCCCGCCCATGGGAGGGTTGATTTTTGATATTTTCAGTTTTATATTGTCAATAGCCTGTCCCGAACCCGATTTGGGGTTGTCAAAATTTTCATACAAACGGTTTATAATTCGCCTTCCGATGTTCTCTATCAGGTGAGATTTCTTGTTTTCCATGGCGTCCTTAATGATGGCATATACCTTTTGGTAATTCAGCGTATCTTCAATATTGTCGCTGTTTTCGGCTTTTGTTGTATCTGTGCTTATGCAGATATCAAGTAAAAAGCGATTCCCTACATAACGTTCTTCCTTGTAATGTCCGTGGTAGGCATAAAATTCCATGCCTTCAATTTCTATAAGACCCATGATTTTACTTTTTTTGCGAATTTAATACCCTTTATTTTCATTACAAGAATTATTCCCCTTATTTTTGTCTCATAATGAAAATTATACAACCATGAATGAATCAGAAGCGAGTAAATCAAATTTTATCAAACAAATAATTGAAGCAGACCTTGAAAGCGGGAAGCATGATACCGTTTATACACGGTTTCCGCCGGAACCAAACGGTTTTTTACATATAGGCCATGCCAAGGCAATTTGTCTGAATTTTGGTATCAAAGAGTCATATAACGGCAAATGTAACCTGCGTTTTGATGATACCAACCCGGTAAAAGAAGAAGAAACATATGTGGAAAGCATAAAAAAAGATGTATCCTGGCTTGGTTTTGAATGGGATAAACTCTGTTATGCTTCTGATTATTTTGATCAGTTGTACGAATGGGCAGAAATGCTGATTAATGCGGGTAAAGCTTATGTGGATGAGCAGCCGGGCGATGAGATTTCACGCCAGCGGACAACACCACAGGAGCCCGGCATAGAATCGCCTTACCGTGATCGCTCCCCGGAGGAAAGCCTGCGCCTGTTCAGAGAAATGAAAGACGGCAAACATGAGGATGGAAGTATGGTGTTGCGTGCCAGAATTGATATGAATTCACCCAACATGCACATGCGTGATCCCATTTTATACCGTATTCTGAAAAAGCCACATCACCGTACAGGCTATAAATGGAAGATTTATCCGAATTATGATTTTGCACACGGGCAGTCAGATTATATCGAAGGCATTACCCACTCACTTTGTACCCTGGAGTTTGAAGTACACAGGCCATTGTATGATTGGTTTCTTGATCAGATTGCCGAAGAAGGTAAAACCCGCCCGCGACAGATTGAATTTGCCCGGTTAAACCTGACATACACTGTCATGAGCAAACGCAAGCTGCTGGAGCTCGTTGAAGGCGGATATGTCAATGGCTGGGATGATCCCAGAATGCCAACAATTTCAGGGCTTCGCCGGCGTGGTTACACACCTGCTTCCATTCGTCTTTTTTCCGATCGTGTCGGTCTGGCCAAAAGGGAAAATATCATTGATGTTAGTTTACTGGAATGGGCTGTTCGTGAAGACCTGAATAAAATTGCCGAACGCCGCCTGGCTGTAATGGATCCATTGAAAGTTATTATTACCAATTACCCGGAAGATAAAACAGAAGAATTACCGGCCGTCAACAACCCTGAGGATGAATCAGCCGGTATGCGCAATGTGCCTTTTAGCCGGGAGCTGTATATCGAAAAAAAGGATTTCATGGAAGATCCGCCAAAAAAATATTTCAGGCTTGCCCCCGGACGCGAAGTTCGTCTGCGCTACGGATATTATATCACATGCAATGATGTTGAAAAAGATGAACAGGGCAATATCACAGCTTTGTATTGCACCTATGATCCCGCTACACGTGGCGGACAATCACCCGATGGCAGGAAAGTAAAAGGAACCATTCACTGGATAAGTAAACAACATGCTGTTCCTGTTGAAGTACGCCATTATGACAGGCTTTTCAATGTTGAAAATCCTTCTGATGTCCCCGAAGGCGGGGATTTTAAAGACAATCTTAACCCTGAATCACTCATTGTGAAAACAGCCTTTGCGGAACCTTCAATTAAAAATGCCAGGGTAGGGGAGCATCTGCAGTTTGAACGGATTGGATATTTTTATGTTGATCAGGACTCGGAAAAAGATAAGATCATCATCAACAGAACCGTTACACTCAGGGACTCATGGAAAAAAATGGCAAAAAATAAATGATATGAAAAATAAAGCACTTTTTCCCGGTTCGTTTGATCCGTTTACCGTTGGACATGAGTCCATTGTTAAAAGGGCTTTGCCTTTGTTTGATGAACTTATCATTGGCATTGGCCTAAATCATGAGAAAAACAAATATTTTCCCCTTGAAAAGCGTGTGGAATGGATTGAAAGGTTGTTTGAACATGAGCCGAAGCTTAGTGTATGTGTTTATGAAGGCCTTACGGTGGACTTTTGTAAAAAGATCAATGCCGGCTTTTTACTCAGGGGCTTGCGTACATCAGCAGATTTTGAATATGAACGTGCTGTCGGGCAGACCAATAAGGTGCTTAATGGTGGTATAGAAACTGTGTTTTTGCTGACACATCCCGAACATACTTTTATTTCAAGCACAATAGTGAAAGATGTGTATAAAAATGGTGGTGATATTTCAAAATTTATCCCCGAAGGCATGGAAATAGATGTATAAACCGGCTGTTTGCTTGTGCATCCAGCATGCTGGCTCCGGATCATTGATATAAACCCCAGGCTTATGAATGAAATCATACCACAGCGTATTATCCGGTTTATCCGAAAACATCATGTGCTTACCCTGGCCACCTGCCGTGATAATATTCCTTATACCGCCAATTGTTTTTATGTCTGGCTTGATACAGAACAGGCTTTTGTTTTTACCTCTGATACAGACACACGGCATATTACTGATGTTAAGGAAAATGATTTTGTCGCCGGTTCGGTGGTGTTGGAAACCCATAATCCGGGAAAAATCCGCGGGTTGCAATTTCAGGGCAAACTTGAAAAAGCTGAAAACGAATATTTCAAAACCTGCCGCAAGGCTTATCTTAAAGCATTTCCTTACGCCGTTTTAATGAAAACAGAGCTGTGGATGCTCAGGATAAGCTTTCTAAAACTTACAGATAACAGGTTGGGTTTTGGCACCAAACTGATCTGGGGAACTGTGGATGGGGAGTAAAGTTGGTAAAAATGTTTTGAAAGGAAAAGCTTTCGCCCGGTTCGGCGCCGCTCACCGCATCGCCTTCAGAGCTCAGATTATTGCGTAGTTTACACACACAGAGCGTTGCTCTGTGGTGATTGCTTACGCCGCTTTGCGGCTTGGAATACTGATAGGAATATCTTTTTCCAAAGCTGCAACGCAGCGTCAGCTACTGGATGGGGATTAAGGTTGGGAAGCGGCTTAGAAATAAAAAAGCTGCAATGCAGCGCCAGCTACCGGCATCGGACGAAGTCCGATGCACCATGAGAGAAATACATTTAAGCCCTGAAGGGGCGAAAGAAAGAGAAATATATATCAAATAAATGCATCTATGGCAGGAGTTACGAAATCAATCTCAGGAATAATGCAATAATCAACAAATAATCTCCATCTACTTGCTTTGTTTGCAAATAACAGGTATATTTGGGTGTTAACCCATTAAATACAACGATTATGGCTCAATCATTATCAAAGGTTTATTTACACATTGTTTTTAGCACAAAATACCGCCGCAAATTCATTGATAAGAATATCAGACCCAGATTATTCGATTATGTAGGTGGTGTTTGTAACGGATTAGAATGTCAGGTATTACAGGTTGGAGGTTATGATGACCATGTCCATATTCTTTGCCAAATGTCAAGAAAAATCACCCAAATGAAACTGCTTGAAGAGATAAAAAAGCGATCATCTGCATGGATTAAAACAATTGACAAAAAATATTTAGATTTTTATTGGCAACGGGGATATGGTATTTTTTCTGTAGATAAGGAAGGCATTGATTCTGTTATTGAATATATAGCAAATCAGGAGCAACATCATGCGTCCATGCCGTCCCCGGTCTTCGCGGAGATCGGGAATATCTTGATTCCCG
>JBNJGX010000236.1:0-4445 GCA_051748025.1 Bacteroidota bacterium | reverse complement strand
CAACAAACGGAACAAAGGGAGCAGGAAACGCCTGAACAGGAACAACCTGGACAAGAAAACCTGCCTGCGCCGGGAAATTAAAGTAAAATCACAGTAAAATAGATAACCTTTCCCGGACAGGAAAGGTTTTTTTTTCTGAAAAATTTCCGGACAGGTAATGTTCAGGCAGCAGGATCACCCTTAAAGGAGATGGGCTGAAAGTAATTAGATTTTAATTATGTTTGTAACTTATTATTATGGCTTTAAACATTGTCATAACAGGAGCAGGCGGGGGCATAGGACATGCCCTTGCACTACAATACGCCCGCCCCGGAAATAACCTGCTTTTGTGTGACTTTGATGCCGGAAAACTTGCCCGTACTGATGCGCTGTGTAGCAAAACTGCTGAAAGCACAGATACACTTTGTTTTAACATGGAACAAGCAGATGAAGTAGAAAAAGCAGCAGATACCATTCTCAGAAAATTTGAAATATTGCATCGCCTTATACTGGTAAGCGGCATTTCACAACGTGGAAAAGCCATTAATACCAGTATTATGGTGGACCGTAAAATCATGGAAGTCAATTATTTTGGCAATGTTATCCTGACAAAAAAATTATTGCCTGCCCTTCTGCAAGCTAAGGCTCCGCATATTGGTGTTACATCGAGCATATCGGGCCGGTTTGGTTTTCATCAGCGATCAGCTTATGCCGCATCAAAATTTGCCCTCCATGGTTTTTTTGAGTCCCTGAGGCTCGAACATCACAATGATAAACTTAAAGTGAGCATCATTTGTCCGGGGCGCATCAATACACCTATCTCACTGTCAGCTGTAACTGAAAACGGACAGCAACATGGACAAATGGACCCGGGACAGGAAAAAGGCATGTCTGTTGTAACCTGCGCCCGCAAAATGAGAAAAGCCATCGAAAAAGGAAAAAAAGATGTGTTGATTGGCAAACAAGAACTCCTGATGGTATATTTTAAAAAATACCTGCCTATTGTTTTTTATAAATTTGCAAACAGAATAAATCCCAGATAAATATGACAAAAATAATCAGTGGAATTCAACAAATCGGCATCGGTGTTCCGGACGTAAAGGAAGCCTGGAACTGGTACATCAAAAATTTCAACATGAACATTAAAGTTTTTGAGGAAAAAGCAGTCGCTGAATTTATGCTTCCATACACAGGCGGAGAACCACGGGAACGTCATGCAGCACTTGCCATCAACATGGAAGGTGGTGGGGGATTTGAAGTATGGCAACATACCGGTAAAAAACCAACCATGCCGGAAGAACCCATTTTACTCGGAGACCTCGGTATTAGCGCCGTAAAAATGAAATGCCGTAATGCTGAAGCAGCTTATGAAGATTTATCAGCCAAAAATGTTAAAATGCTTGGCAACATTTCACATAACCCTGACGGGCAAAAACATTTTTTCGTCAAAGACTTATATGATAATATATTTGAGTTTGTTGAAACACCGGAACATTTCTTAAAAAAACACACCAATGGTGGTGTTTTTGGCGCCTGTATCGGCGTAAAAAGCATCGAGGAATCTATCCGTGTTTATCATGATATCCTGGGTTATGATGATATTGTCTATAACAGAAAAGGGGCATTTAATGACCTCCGGGATGTGCCGGGAGGCAAAGAAGAAATACGACGTGTGCTGCTTCGTCACAGCGAATCACGTAAAGGGGCTTTTTCGCCTTTGCTGGGGCCATCTGAAATAGAACTTATCAAAGTCAGATCACGGCAACCCAAAGACATATTCAAAGACCGCATGTGGGGAGACCCCGGTTTTATTCATGTTTGCTTCGACATCAACGGCATGAATATTTTACGCCAGGAAGTTAAAGAGTATGGCTTCCCATTCACTGTTGATAGTTCCGAAAGCTTTGATATGGGAGAAGCAGCAGGCCATTTTTCATACATCCAGGCGCCTGAAGGCACCCTTATCGAATTTGTGGAAACACACAAAGTGCCTGTGATAAAAAAACTGGGCTGGTATATTAACATGCAAAAACGTAACCCTTTAAAACCCCTGCCTGATTACCTCCTGAAAGCCATGGGGATAAACAAGGTAAAAAAAGTTTGACAACAATACATCACGCGGTTGGATACAGGAAGGGGAATTTGATTAAGTTGACAAGTGTTTTAATATGCGGCATATACTTGTTTATTAAATTATCCTACCCCGGATAAGCCGCCCGCCTGCCGCCCGCCTGCCGGACGGGCAGGGACGGGCAGGGAAAGCTCAAAAACTTGCCCGGCGTAGCGTTGGCGAAGACGGTGTCCAAAAAACACTAAAAAAGGATATTCTGCGTTTACTTAAATATCTTTCTTATTTTTGTACATTGATGAGAAGCATTGTGAAAAAATCTTTTATTATACTGTGGTTGATGTTATTAAGCATTGCCGGTATGGCTCAGGTGGGTGGTGATAACACCTATGCTTTCCTTGAACTTCCGAATTCTGCTCGTGTTGCTGCCCTTGGGGGGACAAATGTTTCACTTTATGATGATGACCTGAATATGGCATATTATAATCCGGCTTTGTTAAATAAAAACATGCATCAAAATGTGGCTTTAAATTATTCCAATTATATCGCCGATATCAATTATGGTTATGCCTCTTATGCGCATCACCTTGACGGGATTGGCACTTTGGCGGCCGGTATTTATTATCTGAACTATGGAGAATTCATACGGGCAGATGAAGCAGGTATCATTAATGGAAATTTTTATGCAGATGAATATGCATTGAATTTATATTACGCCAGGGCTTTGTCTGAAGATTCCTCACTGAATATTGGGGGAAATCTGAAAACCATTTATTCTAACCTTGAACGCTACACATCATTAGGCGTTGCCCTGGATGCAGGTATTAACTACCATAAATCAGGGTCAAATTTTTCGTCATCCCTAGTTTTAAAAAACATGGGTTTTCAGATCGCAACATATACTGAAGACAATCGTGAACCGCTGCCTTTTGATCTGCAAGCCGGGCTGACGTATAAAACACCACATGCCCCTTTCAGGGTTAGCATTGGCATGCATCAGCTTACCAATTGGAATATGCGTTACGAAAGCCCGATTGGTACATCTCAGTTCACATTTGATGATGGAGGGGAAGAAGGAGAAAGCGATGAACTCAGTTTTAGCAATAAAATGGGACAAGTAGGTGATGAGATGCTCAGACACCTTATCCTTGGTGTTGAGATCGTGCCTTCTGATAATTTTTTCATTGCAGTTGGCTATAATTATCAACGACGTATGGAATTGGGGTTGAGAAACAGGCCGGGCATGGTTGGGTTTTCTGTTGGTGCAGGCATTAAAATCTCAAAATTCATGCTCTCTTACGGACTGGGGCGCTACCACATGGCAGGCACCACACATACCATATCAATTACCACAGATATGGGGGCATTTATTAAACGAAATTAATATCCCTGATTTTAAAAGTAGTTTTTTCAAAAACATTCACAAGATTTTGTTACATTTGGATTGATGAACAAAATGATGGTGATAATTGTATTTTCAATGTAAACCAAATATTCAAATCTATGAAATCAGGAAATGTAAAAATTGAAGTCCAAAAAGGAGATATTGCTAATCAACCTGACATTCAGGCTATAGTGAATGCTGCTAATGCAGAATTGCGTATTGGTGGTGGTGTTGCCGGGGCCATTCACAGGTGTGCCGGTACAGGCCTTGAATCCGAATGCCGGAAATACGCCCCCATCAATCCCGGAGAAGCTGTTATTACAGGTGCACACGACCTGCCCAATGAGTATGTTATACATTGCCTGGGGCCTGTTTACGGCGTGGACGAACCTTCAGATAAATTGCTGGCTCAATGTTATGGCAATTCGATTAAGCTGGCAGAAGAATATCAGATTGAATCAATTGCTTTTCCGGCAATTTCTACCGGGGCATTTGGTTATCCTTTTGAAGCGGCTACAGATGTAGCTTTACCAGAAGTAAAAACCCGGATTTCTGAAGCCAAAAGCCTGAAATTGGTACGCTTTGTCCTTTTCAGTGAAAAAGGTTTTAACGTTTACCAAAGAAAATTAAAGCAGATGGGTGTAGTTTAAAACAGGAATGTGTGATGACACGATGGAACGAAAGTACGATAGCACGATAGCACGATGGTACGATGGTGTGACAGAGCGACAGAGTGATGGTGAGACGGAGTGATTGAGTGATTGAGAGAGAGTGAGACAGGGAGATGGTGAGATTGAGAGATGGAGTGAGGATGATATGTTGAGATGGGTGGCCAGAATAAGAAGCAAAAAATGAATCAACCATATATTTGAATAGAGCGAAGCAGATATAGCAACAAATGATAAAAAACAAAGCAAACACTTTGCTGTCTGAAACAAATGGTTATTTAAGCGGCACCTATACCGACCAGTACCAATTGGCCATGAGCCAGGCATATTATCTGAATGGTATGCA